>CAZWAN010000006.1:0-79927 GCA_964631875.1 uncultured Flavobacteriaceae bacterium | reverse complement strand
CTTGTTCTGGCAGTTTTAAAAGGATAAAATTATTCTCTTTCTTCAAAAGGAATGACTACTCCTTTTTCAACATAATTTTTAAGCCCTATCAAAAGACTTGCCCAACAAAAAGATGTTCTTCTAAAATGGGCATTGCAGGCCTCCCAACCCGTATGTGAAAATTGTACCAAAACAGAATCGTCCTGCCGAATAAAGATAAAGCCAAAACTTGTTGGATCCCAGTCGGGATCTGAATGGGTCATTTTGATATAAAAGGAATGGTCTTGCTCGAATTCAATTACTACTCCATACCAATCGTATTCCGGTCCAAAATATAATCTATAAACTTCACCTTTTTGTGGATGTCCCGAGCATTCCAGAGGCCACCAATTCACTAATTCCTTAGGGTCGCTAACGGCTTTAAAGACATTTGAAAGTGTAGAACGGATCAGTAGGTCATGATAAATGGAAAAGGTTTGTTGCATGTTATTTTATTAATGGAAATGTACTAAAATGATTAGGCTGCGGATTATTTCAAAACTTAAAATTAACCTCGTCTAGAATCAAAAGAAATGGAATTAAAACACTTCCAAGTATTTTTTTGCTATTTCAATTGATTAGCTCAAGTTTAAAAATAAAAAAACCATAGTAGAAAACTACTATGGCCAAAGTTTAATTTTCCCCCTTATTAAACCTTAAAAGTTAAACACAAACAAGAATTTTGTCCTAACTTATTCAAAAATAGTAAAAAGTACGCTTACAAAAACTAATATTTATCAGTTTTTTTTATGGATAATTGTCAAAAAATGAATTTAGACAATTATTTGTTTAACAATCAAATGGATAAAACAGGGTTTTTGTTTAATAATATTTCCTTCTCAAACTTTCGGCCACTCGCACAAGTAAAATAAGTGCGGGTACTTCCACTAAGGGACCAATCACACCCGCAAATGCCTGCCCTGAGTTCAATCCAAAAACGGCAATGGCAACTGCAATAGCCAATTCAAAATTATTTCCTGCAGCTGTAAATGAAACAGCTGCATTGACAGGGTATTGTGCACCGCTAGCTCTGCTGCTAAAGAAGGCGATAAAAAACATGATGGCAAAATAGAGGATCAAGGGAATGGCGATCAACAAAACATCTTTTGGAATTTCAACAATGAGCTCACCTTTTAAACTAAACATAATTACAATAGTAAACAGTAATGCAATTAAGGTCAAGGGAGAAATTTTTGGAATAAAGACTTTGTTGTACCAATCTTCCCCTTTTAATTTCACCAAGATTATTCTCGATAAAAAGCCTAACACAAATGGGATTCCTAAATAGATGGCCACGCTTTCTGCGATCGTGGCGATAGAAATATCGACAATCGCACCTTCAAATCCGAATAGAGGAGGCAATTTGGTGATAAACAGCCAGGCGTAAAAACTATAGGCAAAGACCTGAAAAATACTGTTTAGTGCAACAAGTCCGGCGCCGTATTCACTACTGCCCTCTGCCAGATCATTCCACACCAAAACCATGGCAATACATCGCGCCAAACCGATCAGGATCAATCCGACCATGTATTCGGGATAATCCCGTAAAAAGGTGATGGCAAGAAAGAACATCAATATTGGACCAATCACCCAGTTCAGTAAAAGTGAGATCGTCAGGATCTTTGTATTCTTGAAAACCTGCGGGAGTAAGGCATAATTTACTTTTGCCAGGGGAGGGTACATCATTAAAATAAGACCGATGGCAATGGGGATATTCGTAGAACCTTTTTGGAAGGAATTGATCACATCAGGAAATTGAGGGTAAAAAAAACCTAAGCCTACACCAATCAACATGGCTGAGAAGATCCAAATCGTCAAATAATTGTCCAGAAAACTTAGTTTTTTAGTGGTTGTCATGATGAAGGATTTTTGAAAAAACATACCCTAATTCGGTCATAATTTGATGGCTTCTTTCTGCGTACTTTTCTTTTTGAACAGGTGTACCGTCATATGCCTTTGGATCTTCAAACGTAACTGAAAGACGCTTTTCAGCACCGGCAATAAACGGGCAATTCTCATCGGCATGGTTACAGGTCAATACAGCGGCAAAATCAGATTGAGGGTTAAACGGATCGTCAAAGGTTTTTGAAAAGCCGATAATTGGTAATTCGTTTTGCGCATATTTTATGCTATAGACAGGGTTTTTGCCATCGGAAAGATGATGTATGTTGAAACCGGTTTCCGCTAAAATTTTTGCTACCATTGGGAAGAGTGCCGTTGCCTCTGTGCCACCTGAGTAGGATGTAAAGAGAGGAATATCAAAATAGGCTGCCAAGGTTTGTGCCCATACTTGTGATAAATGACTTCTTCTTGAATTATGGGTACAGATAAAATTGAGTCGGATGGGTTTTTTTAGATTTACCTTTTCTTGGATATAGTCAATTAGGGGTTGAAGAAGCAGTTTTCGAGACTCGGGAATTGTAGAAATGTCAAGCGCATCTATTGCCGAGCTAATGTTTTTATAAAATATCATTTATTTCAAATTAGGTTTAAATTATTATTTTACTTCTTCTTTCCAACAGGATATTATCTTTCCAGGTGCCCTGAAGTTTTGCTACCTTTTCCCGATAACCGATCTCACGAAATCCACAATTTTTGTGAAGGTTTATGCTCTTTTGGTTTTCCCTCATGATGCCCGCCTGCAATGTCCATAGTCCATTTTTCTCGCTAATTTGGATCAATTCTTTCAGTAGTTGCCTACCATATCCTTTTCCCTGATGAATTTTTGCCACGTATACACTTACTTCTGCCACACCCCGATAAGCATTTCTTTTAGAGGTAGGGGCCAACGAGGCCCAAGCTACAAGGTCGTTCTCTTCAACAAGGGCAATATTTCCGAACGGCAAATGATTATTCTTCCAAGTTTCCCAATCAGGTACAATTTCTTCGAAGGTAGCCATGCCTGTTTCGATTCCTTCTTTATAAATTTTAGCTACAGCGGGATAGTTTAAGGAAGTGATAGCAACAAACTTCATCTCAACAACACTTGGAACTTTGCACACAACAAGAAGTGCTTCTTTCAGATAATTTTACATTTGGCTTGTTTGTCGGAATCATACATTTTTCCTTGGCTAAACAATCCGTTTGTTTGGTGGAAAGTATAAAATTGACACCATCGAATTCAAGGCCAAATTTTTGAATGGTTTCCCCTTGATATTCAACTTCAATTTCAACATTTTCCAGACCTAAAGCTTTTTCAGAAAGTTCCACAATATGGCGCAGTTTTTCAGGATGCAAACGATGATCGTAATCATTTTCATTCCATAATTGCAAGCTCACTTTTTCTTCACTTCTCATCGTTCCACCGCAATCGATAAAATGTTTGGAAATTTTGCCAATTTCAGTGACATGAAAATGACTTGGAACAAAGTTTCCATTGGGTAATTGAAAAGAGATCCTGCTTAATTTTGTCAGTTGTTGTTTTAGTTCAGATAGTTTCATTATTGTATTAGTTTAGTTAGCAACAGTTCATGTTTGTCTCTTTTTTTTGATCTAAAAAAAGAGATAATATCTCTTTCATTTCTGCCCATTTAGCATCATTTATGCAATAACAAACACTGGTTCCCTCAATCTTTCCTTGAATCAAGCCCATATTTTTTAATTCTTTCAAGTGTTGTGAAATAGTGGCTTGAGCCAAACCAATTTCTTCGACCAGATCTCCGCAAATACAGGCATTTATTTTTAAAAGATGTTGTAAAATTCCAATTCTGGCAGGATGGCCCAGCACTTTTGCCCAAGATGAAATTTGATTTTGTTGGTCAGAATAGATGTCAGATTTGATCAAGCCCATAGATCTCTTTTAATTGCAATATTACGATAAAAGAACAAACTTACAAACCAACTCTATATATTTTGGTACTTTTATTTTGTAGTTTCTCCTCCCATTGCGGTAAAAATCTTGTCAACAGGTTCCCACAGTTCAATTTTATTCCCTTCGAGATCCAAGATATGGACGAATTTTCCGTAATCGTAACTTTCAATCTTATCGACTATTATTACCCCGTTTTTACGCAGCTTTTCAACCAGACCTTCAATATTTTGAACCCTGTAATTGATCATGAACTCTTTGTTTGAAGGATCAAAATAATCTGTATTTTCGGGGAAGGTACTCCATTGTAAATAATTGATTTCTTCCGGTCTGTGTGCATTCCTAAATTCAAAAGAGGAGCCGTAATCTGATATGGCGAGGCCTAAATGTTCTCCATACCATGCATTGGTTTTCTTGGGGTCTTTGGTTCTAAAAAATATCCCGCCAATACCAGTTACTTTGGGTTCTAGTTCTTTCATACTTTTCTATTTAAGTTAGTCAGGTTTATGCTAAATTACTATATTCTACCTAAAACTTTCCTCGAGTAGGCCAAAAGATTTTGCATTTATCTCGTTGAAAAACAAGGGATAACATTGTTTTAATCTATGGGTAAAGGGAAATTTATACTGCCAGTTAATGCTTTGTTTTGAAGGAAGAAAGGAGAGTCATTCAGCCAATCCACTGTTCAAATCAGGCCTTTTTTAGTTCTATTAAAGTAATTTCAGGAAGGATTCCGACTCTTCCGGGATATCCCAAATAACCAAAACCGCGATTTACATATAAATGTTGGTCATTTTCTGTATATAAACCGGCCCATTCTTTATACCGCAACTGTGCAGGAGAAAATTTAAAACCACCCAATTCTACACCGTACTGCATTCCATGGGTATGTCCGGCAAAAGCCGCATCGATATTCGTTTTACCCAGTACTTGTGCACGCCAATGAGAAGGGTCGTGTGATAGTAAGAGTTTTACAGGAAAATCGTCTGTGTTTTTCAGGGCCCTGTCAAGGTCGCCATATTTGGCAAAACCTCCTTCACCCCAGTTTTGAATACCTACAATGCCAATGGATTCATTCCCTATTTTAATGCTTCTGTGCTCATCTAAAAGCAGATCCCATCCCAAAGTTTGGTGGCCCTTTTTGAGCATCTCCAGGTTTTTTAGCTTTGCTGAATCATTTTCCCATCGATGATAATCCCCATAATCGTGATTACCCATGATAGAATAAACACCCAAAGGTGCCTGAACTTGTTTAAATATGTCGAAATACTCGTTGAGCTCTTTGGCTTCATTGTTTACCAGATCTCCGGTAAAGAACACCAGGTCGGGTTTTTGTTCTAACAGCATGTCTACACCACCTTGCACAGCTGTTTTCTTATAAAAACTACCAGAATGAATATCAGACAGCTGTCCTATGACCATACCATCAAAAGCAGAAGGTAAATTTTTTAGGGCCAAACTCGTGCGATGTATGGTGTAATCGTGTGCTCCCGATAGTATGCCCCAACCAAAAGCGCCTGTATGTACTGCCGTGGCAGCAAGGGCTGTTTGAGAAATAAAGGTAGACCGTGTTATTTTGGTTCCCGGAAAGTCTTTTTTCGGAGGAGAAAAAAGGGTATTAACTTTTAGTAAGATCCATCTCAGGGCGCGGCTTAGATCTTCGATACCCAGAATTACGACACCCAACAATTTTGATAAATAAAGTAAAATAAATGGGAGGATAGGATAGAATAATGACCTGCTTTCCGAGGCAAAGGCAATACCGATGAGTAAACTAAAAATAACAGGAACAGACCAATAGATCCATTTGATCCAATTTTGTTTTTTCTTACTAAGCTTTTTTGTGCTCTTCAAAACAGCCTGATAGAGGTAAAAATCCACTAAAATAAATAAGGCAAAAGGGATTAAAAAGCGCATAAAAAATAAATTAACGATATACTAGCGTTGTCGCAAAAAAGTGATTACCATTACAGAATTACAAAAATACGTTAAAAACGATGATCGAAAAGGGAAATATGTGAAGAATAAAGTGAATAAAATCATAAAATTTTTGATTTTACGTATCGGTTTTTACCTTTTGATGACAAAAAAATACAATTTTCGAGGGTTTTCCATTATCCAATCATCAAAAACCTGACACCTCTTTTTTTTAGGTTAAATAAAGCACTTTTCTTATCTTAGGGTGTTCAACAACAATGTCATGTCTGCATAAATTTCCTGAAATTTGACAGGCAGACCAAAAAAATGTGCGATGAAAAGAACACTTTATCTCCTATTGTTAATCATCTCAATGGCTGCTTGTAATGGCAGTAGTTCGCAATCCAATGGATACCAGTCCGATGTAGTTACTTTGAATGAAAGGAGTACAGCTCTCTCTTCAAAGGAATCTATGGCCCCCGCTCCTTCAACGGCAATAGAAAACGAATTTGTCGATAAAAAGAAAATCATCAAGGATGGGCGTTTGGGCATAGAAGTAGAGGATCTGGACAAAGCCAAATCAACAGTAGACAGTCTGGTGAAAAACATAGGGGGATATTATGCCAATGAAAGGCTGACCAATACTGATTATGAAACTGCCTACCAACTTAAAATAAGGATCCCTGAAAATCAATTTGAACAACTGATCCTTGCCCTTGAAATGGGTGAGGGGGAGGTTAAGTATAAAGAGATTGATGCACGAGATGTGACGGAGCAATTCATTGATCTGGAAACCCGTTTGGCCAATAAAAAAAGTTATTTGTCGAAGTACAGAGAACTCTTAAGTCAGGCGAAAAATGTAAAGGACATACTCGAAATTGAGACGAACATCAGGGCCATTGAAGAAGAGATAGAAAGTACCTACGGAAGGCTGAAATATTTGAGTGATTTGGTGGCTTACAGCACGCTGGATTTGGAACTTACAAAACCCAAAGACAAAAAATACGAAATAGAAAAGAGAGACCATTTTTTTACCCGAATTCGGTTTGCTTTGGTAAAAGGCTGGGTAGGTTTTGTTGATTTTATCGTTTTTGGGGTCAGGATTTGGCCATTTTGGATTATCATTGGTCTTTTCATTTATTCTTTGATCAGATTTGGGAACAGGTTGAACAGGAAAAAAGGAAGTTAGCAGCCGAAGAAGAATGGGGTAATGAAATCTCAGACCAAGAGTCGGGGGTGTTGATGATACGCGCAATTTGAATTAAATGAAGATCTTTGTAAATGGAATTTGAAAAGGAAAAGCTAAGTTTTTTGAAACCTGAGTTGCTCGGCAAGATCACTGAAGTTTCTTCTGTAAAAGAATTTTTGAAGGGAACAGAAATACTCAGGGAAGAGCAATACGTGAAATTTTTACCTATCGTGCTGGAAGGATTGGTAAAGGTCTATTCTCGTTTTGAGGACAAGGAATTGTTGTTGTATTATATCAAACCGGCACAGAGTTGTGTGATGACTTTTTATGCTACTTTAAAGAATACACCGAGCAGAGTTTTTGCCATAACCGAAGAAAATTCAAAGATTCTTTTGATACCGGTAGAAAATCTTCCCGGTTGGTTAAGGGTTTATCCTGAATTTAATCAGCTGTTTTACAACGAATTTAATATGCGTTATACCGAACTTTTGGATACGATTGGACAATTGTTATTGTATAAAATGGACAAGCGAATTTATGACCATTTAAAAAAGAAATCACTTTTGACAGAGAGCGATTCCATAAAAATGAGCCATAGCCAGATTGCGAATGAATTGGGAACTGTTCGAGAAGTAGTGAGCCGGGTATTGAAAAAGCTGGAAACTGACGAAAAGATTGAACAGAATGCCAAGGGAATAAGAATTATTGGAGAGTGGTGACTGCAGTCACTGCAAACCTGCCCTGTTTTGCAGACCTTTGAAAAAAGATTATTCACCTTTAAAAATTTATAAGATGAAAAAAAATATGGGTTCAGCCGACCGAATTGTCAGGGTAATCGTGGCGGTAATCATTGGTTTGCTTTTTTATAACGGAACAATATCAGGCACATTGGGATGGATACTCCTCGTATTGGCAGGGGTATTTGTTTTAACAAGTTTGATTAGTTTTTGCCCGCTCTACGCTCCATTTCATATCAGTACATGTAAATTAAATAAAAATAAATAATATGACTACACTAAAAAAGAATCAATTGTTTTTGTTGGGGATTTTACTTCTCCTCTTTATTTTTTCCTGTTCGGATGACGACAAGGATGAACCTAATGATATCAAAGATGAAATAGAATCTGTGGTACAAAAAGGCAGCTGGAGAATTTCAAAATTCATAGATTCGGGAGATGATGAAACTACAGATTTTAACGGATATGATTTTATCTTTCGGGAATCAGGGGTGTTGAATGCCAATAATGGAACGAACAATTATGATGGTACCTGGAGCATTACTGACAGCAACAGTAATGATGACAGTTTGGACGATCTTCATTTTAACATTAACTTTAATTTGACCAATGAATTTGAAGATTTGAATGATGACTGGGATATCATTTCCAGGTCCTCAACTAAAATTGAACTCATCGATGTGAGCGGTGGTAATGGAGGAACTGATTACCTGACTTTTGAGAAAAATTGAAGAAGTTGATTTGTCGGCTGAACAAAAGGCCATTCGAACGACATACATAAGCATTATTTCGAATACAGGATTGGCGCTTATAAAAGGACTAGCCGGTTTCTTTGGGAATTCTTATGCTTTGATTGCCGATGCGATTGAATCGACCACGGATATTTTCTCTTCTTTGTTGGTTCTGTTCGGATTAAAATATGCCAAACGTCCGGCCGATGATAACCATCCCTATGGACATGGCAGAATAGAACCATTGATCACGATTATTGTGGTTGCCTTTCTGATCAGTTCGGCAACCATTATTGCTTACGAAAGCATTCAAAATATACGGACCCCTCATAAAATACCCAAGTCATGGACCTTATTGATATTGGGAGCGATAATCTTGTGGAAAGAATTATCGTTTCAATTTGTGATGAAAAAAAGTAAAGAAACAAATAGTTCAGCCTTAAAAGCGGATGCCTGGCATCACAGAAGTGATGCGATCACTTCGGTAATGGCCTTCATCGGAATATCCATAGCCCTTATTTTTGGTAAAGGCTATGAAACCGCTGATGATTGGGCTGCTTTGCTCGCTTCCGGTTTTATATTTTACAATAGTTATCTCATTTTGAGACCGGCACTTGGGGAGATCATGGATGAACACATCTATGATGACCTTATCAATGACATTAGAATGAAATCTCTTGAAGTTGAGGGGATACTGGAAACAGAGAAATGTTTTATTCGCAAATCAGGGATGAAATATCATGTTGATCTGCATGCGGTGGTAGACGGGAAGATTTCTGTCAAGGAAGGTCACGATATTGCACATGAATTAAAAGACCATTTGAGAAATAGTATTCCAAATATGGGCCATGTTTTAATTCATATCGAGCCGAAATAGTTGTAAAATTTAAGAAGTTCTTTATTGTGCTAAAATTTTTTAGCACCGATCATTTGTGTGATCTTTTTAAGTAAGTTTAGCTAAAATTCTTTTGCATAAAACACACAAGATATCAAATAGAGTGAAAGCAATACTAACCATCGGACTTCTCATATTGAGCAATACCTTTATGGTGATTGCCTGGTACGGACATTTAAAATTTGCTGAATGGAAGTGGTTCGGTAGGTTTGGCCTTTTATCGATCATCTTGATCAGTTGGGAATTGCCCTTTTCGAGTATATCTTTCAAGTACCGGCAAATAAGATCGGCTTTAAAGAGAATGGAGGGCCTTTTTCACTGATTCAATTAAAGGTGATTCAGGAAGTAATTACTCTGGTTGTTTTCGCCATTTTTACTTTGATTGTCTTCAAAACAGAAACTTTCAGGTTGAACCATATTCTTTCCTTTCTTTTTTTGATTCTGGCAGTTTATTTTATGTTTAAAAAATAACAAGTTCGTATTTGAATGGTCAGTTCAGTATTTATATAGGATTAGCCCATTTTTTGAAATATATGGTCTGATAGGGACAACAAATGGAATATATTGGTTAAGCAGAAGAAAGAATTTCATGACTTTTGAATAAGAATAAAAATGATTATTTTTGATAAAATAGATTTAGCGATATGAAAATAAAGTATTTCATACATATACTGGTTTTACAATTATTTTTTGTTTCCTGTGCGGTAAATCCGGTAACCGGAAGAAAACAAGCGAGTATGGTGTCTAACGAAGCACTTTTCCCACAATCTTTTGCGGCCTATCAGGAAACTTTGAAAACAGAAAAACTGTCGGCCAACAAGACCTATAACGAACAGGTTTTACGCGTAGGAAAAAGGATCCAGGCAGCTGTAGAAGAATTTTTCAAACAAGCCGGAATGCCCAATTATCTGAACGGATATGAATGGGAATACAAAGTGATCGAAAGTGACAAGCTCAATGCCTGGTGTATGCCCGGAGGGAAGGTAGCTTTTTATACAGGCATTTTACCGGTTTGTCAGGATGACAATGGGGTTGCCGTGGTGATGGGTCATGAAATTGCGCATGCGGTCGCCAACCACGGGGCAGAAAGAATGAGCCAAGATAATATTAAGAATGCCATTGCAGCGGCGGGAGCCATTGCTTTAGGCGCAGGGGGGGTGAGTTCGTCTTCCACTGAATTGATCCTGCAAGCCTATGGTACCGGGGCGAGTATTGGTATGCTCACCTATAGCAGAAAACACGAATCTGAAGCGGATGAAATGGGATTGTTATTTATGGCCTTGGCCGGTTATGACCCTATACATGCTCCTGAGTTCTGGAAAAGGATGGAAGCCAAAGGAAAAGAGAACGGGGGAGGGCGTCCACCCGAATTTTTATCGACTCACCCGAGTTCTGGAACGAGGATCAATGATCTCAAAAGGCTGATGCCCATAGCCCAGGAAGTTTATAAAACCAAATCTCCGCAGCCTTATTTAAGTACAAGGGGCCAGTAGTTGTTATTCTTCATTTCCTTTGATCTCCCAAAAAATCGAAGCAAAAAACATTCAACATGTTTATTTCAGTTTTGAATGACTGGGGTATACAGGTGAGATCCATTGTTCTACCGGTCCATTTTTACTATCACTTGCCCAGGCGATACCGCGTGTGAGCAGAGCCCAGGCCGAAGGATTGTCAAAATCTTTAGGGTTGTGTCCAATGGAGAGATAAAACACCCGCCCTTTACCGTAATATTTTTTCCATGACACAGGCATTACTGCACCTTTTATCCAGGGGTCATATGCATCGCTAAAGGTTGTTGTTGCCAGTACTTTGACATTCGGATCTATGTGCATAAAATATTGCTCGGTATCTTCAATGTCAAAATCTTTTAAATCTTTTGTGATGGGGTCTTGTTGGTTGGTGATATCTACTTTGTAATTGATCTTTCCACCCGGATGCTCAACCCATTGTCCACCAATCATGTATTGGTATCGAGTTTCCTGCCTGAAAGAATCTCCTAATCCACCATGGCAACCTGCAATGCCAACACCGTTTTTTACGGCATTGTTTAAACCGTTGTTTTGCTCAGGGCTAATGGTACCCATCGTGTGGTATTGGATAATGAGGTCCTGTTTATTCAGTAAAAGTGAATCAGCATAAACGGAAAGGGTGTCGTAAATAAGTACGTTGGCGCCTTGGATTTTAAGCCAGTTGGCTACTCTATCGGTAAATTCTTTTGGCTTGTGTCCTTCCCAGCCCCCCCATACCATCAAAATGTTTTTATTTTTTAAAGAGGGTAGATCTTTAAATCCGTTTTGAGCCAATAAAGTTTGAAGTGAAAAAACAATCGAAAAGCAGAAAATAAAAAGATTTTTAGACATCGTAGAAGGCTGAACAATTAAATGGGTAAAGTAATGATTTTCATCTGATTGTCAAAAAAAACATTTTTAATAGGTACCGGGGACTTCGTCTGTTGCCAATTACAGTCTAATTCAAATCAAAGCGATAGGTAAATCCACCTAATACTTGAAACCCTTGTACCTCAAAATTGGTGAAATCCTGGTAATTTTGATTCAAGACATTATTTAGTTTTAAGAATGCAGACCAATGGTCGTTAATATAATAACCCGCATTCAAGTTCAGGTCTACAAAAGCACTGTTGGTGATTGGTGTCACTCTTTCAAGCCCTGTTGGGAGGGTGACAATGGCATCATCTATCATCAATTCATCTTTTCTATCGCTGTGAAAATAAAGATCCGCTCCCGCATACCATTTCTTTCTCAGGTATTTGGTAATGATAGCGGCTTTGAACATGGGTAAATTCCATGCATATTCTTCCAGATTTGTTTCATAGCTGTTGAACTCGAAATTTCCGCCGATTTTAAAATGATTGTCGAAATCATAGATCACTTCTCCAGAGATCTGAATCGTATTGACATCATCATAGACAACTTTAAAAGAGTTTCCCGCAGCATAGCCGTCATCTAAAGCAATTTTGCCATTGGTTTTGGCAGTATTGAGTTTGAATAGCGGTTTGTCATTTTCGCTTCCATACCCTGCTTTAAAGTTAAAGCTCAGATCGGATAAAATTTTTCCCTTGGCACCGATAAATCCAAAATAAGGCTGACTAGTTCTTTGAACATTTAGCGTTGGAGATACAAACGGATTTTCACCTACAAATTCTCTATACGTATTTTGCTGCAGATCTCCTGTTACCCCTGCATAGGCAATTAAATTCTCTTCATTTATTTTATAAGAGGCGGTTACATTAGGATAGGCATAAAACTTACTAGACTCATCACGATTATTTGTCATGCTGTACCATAAATTTGCACCGACATTCAAAGAGAGGTATTCGTTGTAAAAAGAAAAATTTGGACTAAAACCAACATTTAAATAATTGTAATTGATGCTTTCATTTTGAAAATCTTCCTCAAAAGTTCCTCTTATATATTCGATAGTGATAAAACTGTTCATCAATAATTCCCAAACAGGAAATTCTATATTTGCATTGGAATTGACATGGAACTCGGAACTTTTGAAATCATCTATAAAGTTGATCACTTTTAATTCTCCATGGTGCACCAATGCCTCCTCAAAATTTATTGCACCTCCCAAATAAATGGTTCCGTAGGATTGTTCCGGGTCAATAGAATTAATGGTGTTGGGCGTAAAGTTGATCACATCTGATAATCCATACCAGTTTACCTTTTCACTTTTTATGCCTCCTACTACTTGCCAGTCAAAATATCGTTCGTTTTGCTTGTAAAACAGATCTGCGATTAAATCGGAATAGCCACTTTTAAGTTCTACCTTATCGATATCACCAAATGAGGCTTGATATCTTAATAAACCTCCAAAATCGCTTGATTTTGTGAGATTACTATGGGCAAATATTTCGGCATAAGGGGTGAGGTAATTCCCAAAGCCCAAAGAAATATAATTATTATAAAACCTTTCTTTGGGCATTCTTGCGAGAGATCTTGCTGCTCCTTTTTCGGGAATAAAAGTAGAAGCAACGGGAACTGAATTAAACGAGTAGGTTACTTCTCTTTTTTTATTGATGGCAACAGAGTCAATTTTGGGTTCCTGACCAATTTTATCTGCATCTCCAACAATTGGAGCAAAGGGTTTTACCACCCTGATCACCTCTGTTTTGAGGGTGTCTTTTTTTTGGGAAAAAGCAATTCCACAGGCACAAAGCAAAAACAAAAAGATCAACTGCTTTTTCATAAAAATTCTATTAATTATTTTGAATAACGGATTCATTTGTTTTTTTTGCTTCAGTTTTAATTTTTTCAAGTTCTACTTTCGCCTCTTCTGCTACATCCGGATAATTTGAGAAATTTTTGATTACACTTTCCAGTATATAAGTTGCCTGATATAAATCTTCTAATGCGTAGAAATTCTTCGCCATAATGACCAGCCCCTTGGCTCCCCAATATTTATAATTGGCATAATCTGAAGCGAGTTTTTGAATGACCTGATTCGAGTTTTTGTAATTTCCTTCCTGATGTAAAAAATATCCGTCGTAATAAATAGCTTCTGCTTTTAGTTCACCGGATGCGTTCTCTTCCACACGTTTAAAGGCGTCTTGAGCGTTAATAAAATCGCCAGATTTAAAGGCAGATCTCGCGATGATGATTTCTGCATCCGATTTAATTTTTGGATCTAATTCCGGATTTTCTAATAAGGTATTGGCATAGGTTAAAGCCGCGTCGAAATTATTTAAGGCGTAGTTACCTTTCATTAAATTACTCTGAGCAAAATTTATATTTGTTTTGGTAGAACCTTCTTTTTCCAGTCTTTCTAACAAAGGCATGGCTTCTTTAAATTTATTGTCCTTTAAATAGATCTCAGATAAGCGCAAGAGGGCATTTTCAGAATAATCAGAAGGAGGGCTTTGCACTAGTGTGTTATAATGAGCTATTGCGTTCTTTCTATCCCCTTCTTTCTCATAAATATTCGCTAAATTATCATGAGCAGGGAAGGCAAACTGACCTTTTGGGAAACGTTTTAAATAATCTTCGAAGCCTTGGATCGCTTTTTTCGAATTGTTTACTACCAATTGTTTTTCGGCAGATTCGTAAAGTGTATTTTCGATGTCACTGCTGGAAACATCTATATAGTCAATTCCTTTTACTAATTTTTCATATTCAGAGACCCGACCGAGATCAACATATACTTGTCTGGCATTGGCTATCGCCTCCCTGGCTTCGGGCGTATTTGGAAAATCTTGAACAACTTTTTTATATTTTGCCAAGGCGAGCTCATTTTGATCGTTATTATAATAGATCAAGCCCTGTTTTACCATACTTTTTGACACCAAATTAGAATTTGGAAATTGCTTGATCAGGTCGTCATAAGCTTCTATCGCTTTATTATTTTGGTTGATTGAACTATACGTATTTCCCAGTTCAAAAAGCGCATCGTCTCTTAAAGGAGATCTTAAATAGGTGTTTAATAAATTGTTTAATTCGGCAATTTTATTATCGTTTTCACCCATCAAACCTTGTGACATAGCTATTTTAAAGGAAGCTTTGTCTGCATCCTGGTTATTTTCTGCCACGGCCAGTTGATAGGGTTTTAAAGCCTTGTAATAATTGCTCATGCTAAAATAACAATCTCCAAGTCGCAGGTAAGCATCGCTCAACAATTCACTGTTACTCGGATTTGATTCGATGAATTTATCAAAATGTCCACCTGCCTGGTTATAATCTTTCAAATTGAAATAGGCATAGGCTTTGTGATAATCGATGAGTGTATATTCAGGGCTTTTAATGGCATCAGGCGTTTGAATGAATTTTTCAAAACCTTCCAGTGCTTTTTCGTAATTTCCCAATCGGAAATCACTTTCTGCATGCCAAAAAATTGTCTCAGCTAAAAAAGGATTGTCTTTTTTTTGTGCCAATTCAAAAAGCTGTTTCGCTTCCGTATACTTCTGCTGTTTGAATAATTGCGTTCCTCTTAAATAGGCCACTTTTAAGAAATCTGCAGATTCAGGATTATCTTCTAAAAAATTTAGTGCTCCTTGGTAATCTTTAGAGGAAATATATGAATTAACAATCAGGCTGTTTAATTCATCCTTATTGACATCTGTGGGGTACTTATTCAAGTAATCCTGAATCACTTTGGCTACACTTTGATAAGGATTTCCGATATCATAACTAAGTTTGGCATAATTGAGAGCCGCATCCTGTTGAATGGTTTTATCAAAATCCATCTGAGATGCATTCCGGAATGCATTTAATGCCTCTGCTTTGCTTTCGGCCCGCAAATAACATTCCCCCAAATGGTAATAGGCATTTTGAGAAACAGAATTATTACCGTCTATGATTTTATTGAAATAGGAAATGGCAGTATTGTAATCTTTCTGCTTGTAATGGGCATAGCCGAGCAGGTAATAATCGGTATTGTTAAAACGGCCTTTTTTCCCTTCGTAACTTTCTAAATACGGGATGGCTTTGGCATATTCTTCCAAATTAAAATAACTCTCACCAACGATCTTGGCTATTTCAGATTTTTGAATTCCGTTTGATTCTGTGTAAAGAGGTACGCCCAGTTCTATCGCTTCTTCAAATTTTCCTGTTTTGAATTTGATGTTCGCCATGAAATAAGGAATGTCCTTGTCTTTTTTATCTTCTGCTGCCTGGCTTAGGTATTTATCGGCATTGACATAATCGTCATCTCTATAGGCAATATAGCCGTAATAATATTTCGCATCCGAACCATATTTGGGAGAGTTTAACAGTGGAGAAAAATAACTTTTAGATTTCTCATAATTTCTTGTAGCGAACAAGCCATAGGCAAAACGAAACTGAAAATCTTCTTTTTGTTCTGTGTAAAGGTTATTTTCATTAACCCTGGAATACCACTTTAATGCATAGGGATAGTTGGCGTTATTAAAATAATAATCACCTACTTCCAAAAAAGCATTGTTTCTTTTTGTGCTGGTTGGGAATCTGTCTACAAATGCTTTCATCAATGCCTCACCATCATCATAGCCGGTTTTGATAGAACAAAAGGCCTCGTAATAATAACACCTCGCTTTTAATTCTGAGGAATCATCAAAGGTGTTTTTGAGGTTTTTAAAGAGTATTTGAGCCGCATAATAATCTTTGTTCTGGTATAATTGAACGGCATGGTTATACGGTGCCAATTCATCTGTATAAATTTCAGATTTTTGAGCTAAAGCAAATGTTGTGATCAAAAAAATAAACCAAAAAATATTTTTTCGTTGCAGAGGCATGTGTAAAATTTTTACCAAAATTAAGAGTCTATTTACTATATGAACGACTGAAAAGCATTAAAATTCGAAATTGTTGAATAGTTACTTGAATTGTTGAAAAGTATTATTGGCTAAATGCTTTCTTCGAGCAGTTCATCCATCAATAAGTTAAAATCTTTTACATATTGATCATAATAATCACCGGTAGCAGGACCTGAGAAACCTGTATGAATTTGTCGTACTTTACCAAATTTATCAATAATGATGGTTGTGGGGAAAGAAATGACTTCATTGAGCATAGGTAAAGAAGCTGAGGCAGATTCTGTAGTAGATATGCCGGCAACCAAAACTTCATAATCCACACCCAATTGGCTTTTCATTGTTTTTATGCGGTCTTTGGCATATGAAAATTCAGGTTTGATCTCATAGGCCAAACCAATGACTTCCACCCCTCTATCTTTATTTTTTTTATACCAATCTGCCAAAAATCTTGTTTCATCCATACAGTTGGGGCACCAAGTACCAAGAATCTGCACAATGATCACTTTGTTCTTGTAAGCAGAATCTTCAAGGCTAACTTTTTTACCGTCTGTATTTTTAAAGCTGAAAGTTACTTTCTCATATCCCTCTTTTAAATAGGTAAGTGTGTGAGGGTCGGGTAGCTCTATACTATCATTTCTTTTGGAGATAAATGATCTGTATCCGGTTTTGCCTGACCAAAAGGTTCCATTGATAAGCGTATCGTTTTCCAAAGCCCCTTTAAATTTGTACAAATGATTTCCATCAAAAGAGTAAAGGTACATGGTATCTTGGTTGGTGTAACCCTCTAAGTAGCGATAATCACCTGTCGTGTTCAGAAATGTGCCCGTTAAAACAGAATCTTGAGATTTAAATACCCCAATGCTCAACGATTTCTTGCCATCCTGATTCAAAAAATAGGTTTCCCATTTACCATCAAACTTGTGGTGAGCAGTCATACTGTCGAATCTCCCATTTTTCCCGTAAACAGCATGAAAAGGTAAGACATATCCCTCAGCATAATTCTTTGTATAGGTCCCAACAAGGCTGTCGTTTTTTATTTTTGCTCTAATTTCTATGTCGAAGATATGAAGGTTAAAAGCCAAACTATCGCCAAACAAATAGACTTTATCAATAGAGAAATTTTCTTTTCCGTTGATCAGATTTATTACAAATCGCCCCTTGTCTTTTACCACTTCAAAATTAAAGGGTAAATCCTGACCCTGCATTTCGATATTTCCTCTCCACATGCCTGTTTTTAAAATGGTAGGAGGTTTCTCTTTTTGGCAGCCCGCAAGGGACAGAAAAAACAGGGTGATAAAAATTGCTTTATGGAACATGGCTTTTTTTATGAACAGTCAAAGATAAAAATTAAACCAAAGGTTGTTCTTTGCAGACACCATTAATTCGTTAAACTATTCTTAATTTCTTAGTTTATGAATGGCTGCGTTGCGTAATTTCTCGATTTGATTAGTCGATCTTCCACATGAAAATTTAAAATTTTAACTGTAAGTTTGTAAACAAAAACAATCATTTATTTATGGTACAGCTCAATGAGGTTTCCATTTTTCAGCGAGAAAATTTAATCCTTTCCAACATCAATCTTTTTATCAAAAAAGGAGATTTTAATTATTTAATTGGTAAAACAGGAAGTGGTAAAAGTAGTTTGATGAAAACCTTGTATGGCGATTTGCCGTTGCAGCAGGGTTCTGGCTCCATTGTTGGTTTTGATCTGAAAAAATTAAGAGAAAAAGATATTCCATTTTTAAGAAGGAAAATTGGCATTGTTTTTCAGGATTTTAACTTGTTAAATGATCGTACGGTATATGATAATTTATTATTTGTGCTTAAAGCGACCGGCTGGAAGAATAAAGGAGAAATGGACCTCAAAATAAATACTGTACTCGAAAAGGTGGACATGAAATCTAAAGGATTTAAAATGCCTTTTCAACTTTCGGGTGGAGAGCAACAAAGGGTAGCCATTGCCCGCGCCTTATTAAACAATCCTGAGATGATTTTGGCAGATGAACCTACCGGTAATCTAGATCCTAAAACATCTATAGAAATTATGCATGTATTGGAAGAAATAAACAAACTAGGTATCACCATTTTAATGGCAACCCACGATTACGCCTTGATTTTAAAATTTCCCCATAAAACCATAAAATGTGAGGGAGGAATTGTCTTTGAAGTGGTTTAACTAATTAAATGAATAATGCTTTGGGCATTAACAAGACAATCATATTCACTTAAAACTTCTTGTCGTTTTTGCACTTCTACTTCTGAGTATTCCTCATCAATCAATCTGTACATTTGTTTAATAAATTCGGATTTGTTGTGGGCTATTTCACAAAGACTTTCTAAACCTGTTCCTTCGACGATATTGGGGTGGCACAAAGAAAAACGACTCAGAAAAAGCGCATTGATGAGTTTTAATTTAATCCCCGCTTTTTGAAAAGCCGGAAATACATTCACATGAGCGCGCTTTAATAATTCTTTAAGTTGTTCTTCGTTTTCCAACTGAATAAATGAAATCTTTTTATTCGTTGAGGTTTTTATATCGATGGGTGAATATTCCAAATCCCCTGCAATGACCAATGGGTAATCAACTTTGCTAAATACATCATACAAATAACTAATAGACCTCTGGTTTTCAGCAATCCTCAAATCGCCGTGAAATAGGGCAAAATAACCCTTTTTTGAGGGGTGACTTACGCCTTTATTAGGATGAAATGGGGGCAGAAACCTGACAGAATCACCAAATTTTTGATGAAAATATTGATGATCTGCTTTAGAAATAGTCAGAATATAGTTTGCCTTTTTAAGTATCCTTTCAAAATATTGAAGTTTTAATGATTCAATATAGAAAAAAGCCCTTGTAAAAGCATTCGTCTCATTTTTAACCAATCCCTGGTAGTAATGGTGTTCTATATTGTGCGTTCTTATGAGAATAATTCTGTTTTTAAATGAATTTTTCACCAAGGGATAAGTAGTGTGTAATCCTTCAAATAAAATGGGTGCGTTAATAGCCTCCAAATTTTCAATTAACTTCTTATTTGATCGAGATGAAACGATAAAGGGTGTCAAGGTAAGCGTTTTTAAAGCTGTATTTTGACGTTCATAATAAAAAACCTTTTTGCAATAAGCCTCAATGTCCTGATTTTTTGAATTTCTGCTTTCGAAAGCGTGAAGATAAATCTGCACTCCAAGATCGTGCAAGGCTTTAATTTTGTAAAAAATATCGACCACACCGCCATAGTTAGGGGGATAAGGCACTTCAAAGGAGACGATATGTAAAGTTTTCACTTGCTAAAAATTTGGATAAGTTTTTGCTCTTGATTTTCCCAAACATAATTTGGCGCTATCTTTTCAAGATTATAGCGCCATTGTTGCAATAATTTTTCGTTGGCAAATATAGATGAAACTTGTGTGGAAAGGAATTTCGGATCAAAAGAATTTACAACCAAACCAATATCATTTTTCAACACTATTTCTGACACCAATTTTCGGTTGGATGCAAGTATGGGAACTCGGCATTGTATATAGTCAAAAAGCTTATTTGGCAGACTCCATTCATAATTGAGGCTTGAAGGTTTGTCTAAGGATAGACCCAAATCGGCGATGGATGTATATTGAATTAACTCATCATAGGGCATAGGTGGAAGTAAAAAGACTTTTTCTTTCAATCTATCATCCCCTATCATTTTTCTGATTTTTGGGATTACATCTCCATCACCGATGATATACAAGATGCAATTTTCCAGAAATTTCATCATCGAGACAGATTCTTCCAATCCCCGATCTTTATTGAGCCCCCTTCCTTGAATAATGATCATTTTTTTTCCTCTTTTTACTTTATCGACAAAGGAATTGTCAATTTGGATTCGATCGATTTTATTGGGAACATTTAAAATGACCTCAGCAGGCACACGGTATTTTTTTTGAAAATAATCCGCCAAGAGCACATTTACCGTATACATGATTTGTAACCGTGGCAACAGAGATTTTTCAAGATTGCGCCAGAAACTTCTAACCAAGGGTCTGTTGTTCAATTCGGGGACTTCAGTAAATAATTCATGACTATCGTATACGATTTTTTTGCATTTTAATCGACTAACCAGGTAATTTGGCAGAAGTGTATCTAAGTCATTTGACAGAAAAATATCTCCATTTAGCCGCAATAACTTAAAAAATAGTCGCAAATTATATTCGGCATAAAAGAGAAATCCTTTATTAAAAAAGTTTTCTAACCTGATTGTTTCATACGACCTTTCTATAGTTATGCTATTAGGAAGTTTTCGCCCGATCAAGACAATTTCATATCCTGAATTTTGAAGAGTAGCACATACTTTGTACACACGCTGGTCTGTTGTTAAATCATTGGTAACAGAAACAATAATTTTGGGCAAAAGTGTAGGTATTTAATACTTAGCTAATTAATTTTTATAATTTAAAATATATAGCACATCAATTCGTTACAAATGTATTAAATATTATATTTGCCCAACTAACCCAGAATTCGCTTGTCGGTGTTGATATAACAAAACAGAGAAAATGGAAGTGATAAGACCTGAAATGGAAAAGAAGTGGTTTGCCGTATTTACAAAACCCAGATCCGAAAAAAAAGTACATGATAGATTTGAAGAGCATGAAATTGAGTCCTTTCTGCCGCTGATCAAAACCGTTCGGCAATGGAGCGATAGAAAAAAAACTTTAAAATTACCACTGATACCTTCATATGTTTTTGTGTATATGCACGAAAAAGAGCTCAATAAAACTTTGCCTATTCCCGGGACTGTGGCAGTGCTAAAGCATTTAGGAAAGCCTGCAGTGATCAGGCATGAGGAGATAGAAAATTTGAGAATTCTAAGTGATAATGCAGATCCGAATACCATAGTAACCGGAGTAAGAATGTCTAAAGGAGATGCTGTACAAGTGACTAAAGGTCCTTTTATGGGCTTGATAGGCACTTGTGTGAAAGACGGAAATAAGCATAGAGTAGTGGTAAAGATAGATCTAACCGGGAGTTGTTTTTGTGTAGATATTCCCTTAAGCCATTTAGAAAGAATTCAAAAAATAGCCGTTTAATCAAACTTGAGCCATAAAAAGGCTCTTTCATAATTTTTTCAATGAATTTAGCAGTAGTAGGAACCGGATATGTAGGACTCGTAAGCGGAACATGTTTTTCTGAAATGGGAAATAATGTTACCTGTATAGATGTAGATAAAAACAAAATTGAGAAATTAAAAAATGGAATTATTCCCATTTTTGAGCCAGGTCTAGAGGCTATGGTCGCTAAAAATGTAGCTAATAATTGTCTTCATTTTAGTACTGAGTTAAAGGATGGTTTAAAGAATGCAGATATCGTATTTATTGCCGTTGGAACGCCGATGGGCGAAGATGGTTCTGCAGATTTACAATATGTTACCTCTGTTGCGCATCAGATTGGAAGAGAAATGGATCATACGCTTATCGTAGTTGATAAATCTACGGTACCTGTTGGAACTGCAGAAAAAGTGAGAGATGCCATTCAGGAAGAATTAGATAAACGAGGAGTAAAGATTGATTTTCATGTTGTTTCCAATCCTGAATTTTTAAAAGAGGGTGCGGCTATTGAGGATTTTATGAAGCCTGACAGGGTTGTTATTGGCGCAGAAAGCGAATATGCCATGAAGATGATGAGAGATTTATATCACCCTTTTACGCATAGCCATGATCGAATTATTACAATGGATATCCGTTCGGCGGAAATGACAAAATATGTTGCAAATGCTATGCTGGCAACCAAAATTTCATTTATGAATGAGGTGGCGAATATTTGCGAATTGGTAGGTGCCGATGTGAATAAAGTTCGCATTGGCATTGGATCTGATTCAAGAATAGGTTACAGTTTTATTTATCCTGGAAGTGGATATGGAGGGTCTTGTTTTCCAAAAGATGTCAAAGCTTTAAAGAAAATTGCTCAAGAGTATAATTATGAACCAGATTTAATCAAGGCAGTTGAAAATGTAAATGACAGACAAAAATTGGTTGTGGCGAATAAAATCATCAGGAGATTTGGGGAAGACCTTAGCGGGAAAACATTTGCCGTATGGGGATTGGCCTTTAAGCCCGGAACTGATGATATGCGCGAAGCGCCAGCCATTTATATCATCAAAGAATTGGTAAAAAGAGGTGCCTCCATTAAGGCCTATGATCCAAAAGCCATGGGTGAGGCACAACATTTTTATTTAAAAGGAGTTAAGGGTATAGACTATCTAAACTCAAAATACGCTTGCGTTCCGGATGCAGATGCGTTGATCCTTTTGACAGAGTGGAAAGAATTTAGATCTCCTGATTTTGGCGAGCTCAAGGAAAAAATGAAATCACCGATCATCTTTGACGGAAGAAACCAATATGGTGTCTTTAATTTAGAAGAAAAAGGATTTGAATATTATCAAATAGGTGTTAAAAACGTTAAAAACATGATTTTTAATTAAAATTAAAAATAATTAGTACATTTATAAGAAAAAAGATGAAGAAGATTTTTTATACAATTCTGTCAGTTCTTTTGCTCGCTTCCTGTGCCTCGAAAGATGACGTGGTCTATTTTAATGGCATCAATTTAGCCGATAACATCACGGGTATAGATACCTATATGCCGGTTTATCACAATAATGATGAACTGATCATTGTGGTCAATGCTATTGATGCCGAAGCAGCAAAACCATTTAATTTGACTGCCGTTGCATTTTCTGAAAACATGAACTTTGCCAGAGGTCAGGAAAGAATACAGTCTTATATTGTTGATTCAGAAGGAAATATAGACTTTCCTGTTTTAGGGACATTAAAAATTGCCGGACTCAGCAGAGATCAGGCCACGAAAATGTTGGAGGAAAAACTTAGAGATTATATCAAAGATCCTATTGTTAATATCAGAACGGTCAATTATCGTATTACGGTTTTGGGTGAAGTTAACCGACCCGGAACTTATACTGCGACGAATGAAAGAATTACTTTGATTGACGCTTTGGGTTTGGCGGGTGATCTAACGATTTATGGAGAAAGGGAAAATGTTTTAGTCATCCACGATTACGATGGGGAAAAAACTTTTACTCGGGTAAATCTGAAGGACAAAAACTTATTCGATTCACCAGCGTATTATCTGGCTCAGAACGATGTAGTCTATGTAGAACCTAATAAAACTAGGGCTCGAAACTCATCGATTGGTGCTGCAACTGGCGTAACAATTTCTATTGTGAGTGTTTTGGTATCTGTAGCTACTTTGGTCGTGACTATTTTAAACAACAATTAACTTTACAAATAAGGACATAAAGAATTTAGAATAACACGCTTTGGCGTGTTATTTTTTTTCCAGGTAATGTATTTCGTGTGTTAGCTCTGAAAATTGTCTAAACATTTCACTGACGCCGCAATACTTTTCTTGTGATAAGTTAACGGCTTTTTCAATTTTTTCTTTGTCCATATTCCCACCGTAAAATTTGTAAATTACTTTTACCTTGTCATAATATTTTGGATTTTCCTCTGTGAGATCTGCTTCTACATCGATATCGATATCGTCAACTTCTACCCGCATTTTTTTAAACAAAGAAACGATATCCATACCTGTACATCCGGCTAAGGCCGTCAGCATTAAAGCCTTTGGACGTACTCCAAGTCCTTGTCCGCCTGAATCTTCGGCCGTATCTATCAGCAAAGATCCTCCGATCGTTTCAGCTTTGAACAACATTTTACCTTTCCATGAAGTTTTAATTTCGTTTTTCATTTTATTTCTGTTTTGGGGCTTATATTTTTGAGTTCTACTCCTGTTCCAATCCCTTTGGCATAAATGATTTTGCCAAAATCTAGAGAGGTACCCTCTGCAATGGCGTATTTCATCAAAAGCTGTCCATCCATATCGACATAATCTAAATAGGGCAAAAGATGTGCAATGGCCGACATACCCACGGTAGATTCGGTCATACAACCAACCATTTTTTTAAGTCCGAGTTTTTCTGCTTCAAACAGCATGCGTCTCGCCGGGGTTAATCCACCGCATTTGGCTAATTTAATATTTATCCCATGAAAATGTCCGACACATTTTAGAACATCGCTTTCAATTTGACAACTTTCATCTGCAATAATGGGTAGAACTGATTTTTCGTATACAATTTTTGCATCATCCCAGTTTTCTGCAGGCATGGGTTGTTCAATAAATTCTACACCCAATGTTCTAAATACCTCTGCATTTTTTAAAGTTTCTTCTACTCCCCAGGCACAATTTGCATCAATTCTAAAAATGGCATCAGAATGTTTTCTCAATTCTTTGACTATGGCAATATCATCATTCGTTCCCAATTTTATTTTGTAAATCGGCCAGGGAGTTTCTTCCATTTTAATCACCATTTTTTCGATCGAATCTATTCCAATGGTATAATTTGTCATAGGATTATGCGAGATGTCCAAACCCCATAATTCATATAGTTTTAGGCCTTTTTTTCTGGCGTATAAGTCATTATAGGCGATGTCTAATGCGCAAAGGGCAAACATGTTATGTTTTAAGAACGGATACATTTTTTTCCAGAAATCTGCAGGTGTCTCATTCGCCGTTTCTTCGATAACAGATTTGTTTTTAAGTAAATCTTCCATCATCATTTCGACGGTTTTATGGTAATAAGGATTCTCAGAAGATTCTCCGAAACCACTCAAATCACCCTCTTTTAACTCTACAATTAAAGTAGGTTTATGGCTAAAAGATTGTCTGGAAATAGTGAATGTATGTGTCAATTCAAGATCAAAAGACCTCAGGATTAATTTCATAAATAAGAATTTAATGACCTGCCAAAAGTAAAAAAAGCATTCAATTAAATAGGTTAAAAATTAGATATTTTCATTTTGATTTTCCTTCGACAATTATGACAAATTCTCCCTTTGGCGGATGATTTTCGAAGTGTTTGATTAGGGTTGAAATACTCCCACGAAGGGTTTCTTCAAACAATTTACTGATCTCTCTTGAAATAGAGACCCTTCGATCTTCCCCAAAATACGTTTTCATCTGTTCCAATGTTTTGATGATCTTATGGGGAGATTCGTAAAAAATCATGGTTCTTTTTTCGTCGGCTAATTCGATAAACCGTGTTTGTCTTCCTTTTTTTACAGGCAGAAAACCTTCAAAAATAAATCGATCATTTGGAAATCCCGAATTGACCAAAGCGGGAACAAAGGCAGTAGCTCCCGGTAAACAATCTACTTCAATTCCTTTTTCTATACATGCACGTGTCAGCAAAAATCCAGGATCTGAAATAGCCGGGGTGCCTGCATCAGAAATTAAAGCCACCGTCAAACCACTCTCTATTTTTGAGACAATAAGATCTGTAGTTTTATGCTCATTATGCATGTGATGACTTTGCATGGGTGTATGAATTTGAAAATGTTTCAACAATTTCCCCGAAGTTCTTGTATCTTCTGCGAGGATCAAATCCACTTCTTTTAACACATTTATCGCACGGAGGGTGATATCATCTAAATTTCCAATAGGGGTAGGTACGAGGTACAGTTTCATCAAACAAAAGTTTACATCCCAAAGTTACAATAAATCGACACTATTTTTTTTGATCTATTCAGGTCTTAAAAATATGTCGAAATTAACAATAAACTGTAGGCTAATTGATTAAATTTGCACTTTAAAATTCGAAAAATGTACAGAAACAGAACGAACGGAGAATTAAGATTAGAACATGTTAATCAGGAAGTAATCTTAGCCGGATGGGTGCAGAAAATTAGAGATAAAGGATTTATGATTTGGGTTGATCTGCGAGACAGATACGGTGTAACCCAATTGATATTCGATGCAGAAAGAACGAATAAAGAAGTTTTCGAACTTGCCAGAACTTTAGGTAGGGAATTTGTGATACAAGTACAAGGTAAAGTGATCGAGCGTGAGGCAAAGAACAAAAATATCCCAACTGGAGAAATTGAAATCCTGGTAAAAGAATTACAAATATTGAACAAATCGCAACTCCCTCCATTTACCATAGAAGATGAAACGGACGGTGGTGATGAATTGAGGATGAAATATCGATACCTGGATATAAGAAGGACTCCGGTTCGCAATAATTTAATTTTTCGCGCCAAAGTAAATATGGAAGTGAGAAAATATCTGTCAGGCCAAGGTTTTATCGATGTGGAAACACCTTATTTGATCAAATCCACACCGGAAGGAGCTAGAGATTTTGTGGTGCCCTCAAGAATGAATGCAGGTCAATTTTATGCTTTACCGCAATCTCCACAAACATTCAAACAATTACTGATGGTGGGAGGATTAGATAAGTATTATCAGATCGTTAAATGTTTTAGGGATGAAGACCTCAGGGCCGACAGACAACCTGAGTTTACTCAAATTGACTGTGAAATGGCCTTTGTAGAACAAGAAGATATTTTAGATGTTTTTGAAGGATTGACCAGACACATCTTAAAAGAAATCAATGGTGTCGAGGTAACTAAATTTCCGAGAATGTCTTATGAAGAGGCAATGAAAACATACGGAAATGACAAACCGGATATTCGTTTTGACATGAAATTTGGAGAATTAACTGACTTGGCGCAAAACAAAGGTTTTATAGTATTCGATCAGCAGGAATTGGTTGTGGGAATTTCTGTTCCGTCTTGTGCCGGATATTCGCGCAAAGAAATCGATGCTTTGATCGACTTTGTTAAAAGGCCTCAGATTGGAGCCAATGGTTTGATTTGGGTAAAATTTAATGAAGATGGTACCCTAAAATCTTCAGTCGACAAATTCTTTTCAGAGGAGGATTTGGGTTTATGGGCAGAAAGATTAAAAGCAAAACCCGGAGATTTGATGTTGGTCATGGCGGGTGGAACGGAAAAAACAAGATCGCAATTGAGCAGCTTGCGTATGCACATGGCTGAACAACTGGGCCTGCGAAAAAAGAATGAATTTGCTCCCCTATGGGTAGTTGATTTTCCCTTGTTAGAATGGGATGACGAAACGAATCGATTTCATGCCATGCACCACCCTTTTACTTCACCAAAACCGGAAGACTTACATTTATTAGAATCAACTCCAGGTAAAGTTAGGGCCAATGCCTACGATTTAGTATTAAACGGGAACGAGATTGGGGGTGGATCCATCAGAATTCATGACAAAGCTACTCAAAAAAGAATGTTCCATTTGTTAGGTTTTACAGACGAACAAGCACAGGACCAATTTGGCTTTTTGATGGACGCTTTTCAGTTCGGAGCACCACCCCATGGTGGAATTGCCTTCGGATTAGATAGGTTAGTATCGATTTTAGGCGGACAAGAAACGATTAGAGATTTCATAGCATTTCCTAAGAATAATGCAGGAAGAGATGTAATGATAGATGCACCTTCTTTCATCGATCAGGAGCAGTTAAAAGAACTTTCTTTAAAAGTAGAAATTAAGTAACCCATAGAAGAATACTTGATGGACTATAAAGTAGTACTTACCAAATTTTTAAGATGGCGTTACAAATACTTTACGCAGAGCCAGTTTAGGAATATTGTTAGTGCAATTGTCGGACTATTGGCCGGTTTAGGGGCGGTTACTTTAAAAAACCTCACCCATTTTATTCAGGAGTTATTAGAAGGTGAGTTTATCTTCGAATTTCATAAGGCTTTTTATTTCATTTTTCCTATCATTGGACTTTCGCTGGTATTCTTTATTAAGAAATATGTCATCAAAAAGCCGGTTGGACATGGTATTCCATCAGCGCTTTACGCCATTTCAAAGCTCAAAAGCCTTTTACCCAGATATCAAATGTGGTCTTCAATAATTACGGCGCCCATAACGGTAGGTTTTGGAGGTTCTGTTGGATTGGAAGGACCAACCGTAGCTACTGGAGCGGCTTTGGGGTCAAATTTTGGCAATACATTTCATTTAAATCAAGCTACCAGGACGCTTTTAATTGGTGCCGCAGCAGCAGGAGCTATGTCATCCATCTTTAAGGCTCCAATTGCGGGAATTCTTTTTGCGGTTGAAATTTTTAGTTTAGACCTCACTTTAGCCTCTATTATTCCGCTGATTTTAGCCTCGATTACGGCTATTCTTACCTCTTATTTTTTTTCGGGAAACGATGTGCTGTTCCACTTTCAATTACAAGACAAATTTCAATTGATTGATGTTGGCTTTTTTGTTTTACTTGGAGCAATTACTGCATTAACCTCGATATACTTCAGCAAAGTTTATTTTTTTGTTGGTGATTTTTTTAAGAAGTTAGGCAATCCATTCAGTCGTTTACTTATTGGAGGAGCAGCTCTCGGCGTAATCGTTTATTTTGTCCCGCCACTTTTTGGGGAGGGTTATGAGGTTATTAATAACCTTTTAATAGATGACTATGTAGGGGTATTGAAGTACAATTTCTTTCATATACCGACAGATAATTCTGTTATGATCCTAATGATGTTATCTGGGTTGGTTTTATTAAAGGTTTTTGCTACTTCTATCACCTTTGGAGCAGGAGGGGTTGGAGGTGTTTTTGCTCCCACTTTGTTTACAGGAAGCATAACAGGATATGTTTTCGCAAAACTCGTAAATTATTTAAACATTTTTGATCATCAGCTTTCTAATAGTAATTTCGCTTTGGTAGGTATGGCCGGATTAATTGCAGGAGTTCTGCACGCGCCTTTAACGGCAATATTTCTTATTGCAGAAATTACGGGTGGATACGAATTATTTGTTCCGTTGATGATCGTGGCATTGATCTCATTTATAATTACAAAAAAATATGTTCCGTTCAATATTTATGCTACCCAACTTGCAGAAAGAGGAGAGCTGATTACTCATGATAAAGACAAAACAGTTTTGGCTTTAATGGAGTTTGATAAATTGATCGAGCAAAATTTCATCAGCCTTTCACCGGAAATGAAGTTTGGTGACATGCTTAAAAATTGTGTTGTAAATTCCAATCGAAATATTTTTCCTGTAGTAGATGAGGAAAATAATTTTATAGGAATAGTTTTGTTAGATAATATTCGTTTGAGCATGTTTAATGAAGATCTGTATGAAACGACAACCGTAGATGATTTTATGCAGGCAGCGCCGGATGTCATTAATTATGAGTCTGACAATATGAATGAAGTGATGAAAAAATTTCAGGACAGTGGAGCTTGGAATTTACCCGTACTCAAGGATGGAAAATATATAGGTTTTATATCAAAATCCAAGTTGTTGACGGCTTACCGACGCAAATTAATTATGGTTACGTCCTAGTTTTATTCAATCAGAGAAAAATATCAAAAATGAAGAATCTGTTAAGAATCATTTTATTCGTCGTGGTCTCCCTGATAGTTGGAGGAACTGTAGGTAACCTCATTGAATCGGGTAAAGGAGAAGTCTATATTGGAATTGGTGTTTTGATTTTCGCTTTTATACTCATGCCAGTATTTATCTATTATAGATACAAAGGAAAAGATTTATCGAAATACAGCATAGATCAATATTTTAGGGAGAATAAGCATAATAATCCCAAAAAATAGGTCAGTTCAAATTTCTTTTTTCAATAAAAAATCTTTTTAATAAGGTAGAACATTGTTCTTCTAGAACACCTCCTTCAACTTTTGTTTTTGGATGTAAGGTTGTTTTAAAATGTTGGAAACCACGGGTAGGATCTGGTGCGCCAAACACTATTCTATCAATTTGCGACCAATAACTTGCACCTGCGCACATTTGACAAGGTTCGAGGGTAACATAAAGTGTACATTTTTTGAGATATTTACCGCCTAAATAATCTGCTGCTGCAGTAAAACATTGCATTTCCGCATGTGCTGTTACATCGCGAAGAGTTTCGGTCAGATTGTGTGCCCTCGCAATAATTTGATTGTTGATCACAATTACAGCTCCAATCGGAACCTCGCCTTTTTCGAATGCTATTTCAGCCTCTAAATAGGCTTTTTTCATAAAATACTCATCATTAAAAGGCTGAATCATCTTTAAAAATCTATTTGTTCGGCTTTAAAATTCAAGTCAAATTTATCCAAGAAACTTTGGAAGACTTTAGGATCTTTGTTCACGTAAAAAGTTTGTTTTCCCGGTGTTTCATTGTCATTGAGCAGGTTTTCTTGCGTAAGAATATTTTTGGTTTGTCGAGCTACGGGTTCTCCGGTATCCAAAACAGCTACTTGATACCCTATAATTTCTTTGATCTGCGGAATTAAAAAGGGATAGTGTGTACAACCTAAGACAATATGATCTACTTTCTTTTCTAGCATAGGATACAAGTATTTCTTTAATAGTGAATCCATTTCTTCCGAGTACATCTTACCGTTTTCCATTAAATTTACAATTCCGTTGCCAACTTGTTCAACGACAGTAACTCCTTGTGCAAATTTCTTTGTGTTCTCATAAAACAATTCACTGGTAAGGGTTCCTTTAGTTGCCAGAATTCCTATTGATTTAGTTTTTGTCTGCAAGGCAGCCGGTTTTATGGCGGGCTGAATCCGGATGAACTGAATAGGAAAATGAGCTCTTAATTCTGCAACTGCATTAGTAGACGCTGTATTACATGCCACCACAATTAATTTGCAACCTTTACTCAGTAAAAACTCCGTATTCTTAAAGCACAGGTCAATAATCTCTTGTTTGGATTTTTCTCCATAAGGCGCATTTTTGCTGTCGGCTAAATAAATAATATCCTCGTTGGGCAATAGTCTGTGAACCTCCCTCCAAACGGTAAGTCCACCAAGGCCAGAGTCAAAAATTCCTATAGGTTGTTTATTCATTTATGTCTTAATGGGAATGAAAAAATTCCCCCTTAACTTCAAAGATAATTGTAGTTTTGTGTTTGTGAAAAAAAATTATCTACAACATATCAACAATCCCGACGATCTCAAGAAATTGACGATAGATGAGCTCGTTGAACTAGCTCAAGAGCTAAGGGAGTTTATTATTGATATTGTTTCGGTTAAAAAGGGTCATTTAGGATCGAGCTTGGGTGTAATCGAACTAACTATAGCCCTACACTATGTATTTGATACACCACATGATCTATTGGTATGGGATGTAGGTCACCAAGCCTATCCTCATAAAATTTTGACGGGTAGAAGAGAACTTTTTCATACCAATAGACAATTCAAAGGCATTTCGGGATTCCCAAATAGAAAGGAAAGTGAATTCGATGCATTTGGCGTGGGTCACGCCTCAACTTCCATTTCCGCAGCACTGGGAATGGCTATTGCTTCCAGATTGAGTGGAGATGACAAGAAACAGCATATTGCCGTGATTGGAGACGCGAGTATTGCGGGCGGAATGGCTTTTGAAGGATTGAACCACGCAGGTGTAACTAAGTCGAATCTATTGATTGTTCTCAATGATAACGAAATGGGAATCGATCCAAATGTTGGCGCATTGAAACAGTATTTAACCGCCGTTAAGGCAGATCATCGAACACAGAAGAATATTTTTGAAGCACTCAATTTTTCCTATAATGGTCCAATTGACGGTCATGATTTACCTGCACTGATCAAAACATTAGAAGAATTGAAAAAGAGAAATGGTCCTAAATTCTTGCACGTTATCACAAAAAAAGGGAAAGGATTAAAACAAGCTGAACAAAATCAGGTTACTTACCATGCTCCCGGAAAATTCGACAAGCAAACCGGTGATTTGCTTGAATTCGAGGATGCATCTGAACCACCAAAATTTCAGGATGTTTTTGGGAAGACATTGGTAGAATTGGCCAGGACTAACGAAAAAATTATCGGAATTACAGCTGCAATGCCTACAGGGACTTCCATAAAATATATGTTGGATGAAATTCCTGAGCGGGCTTTTGATGTAGGCATTGCGGAACAGCATGCCGTAACAATGGCAGCAGGTTTGGCTGCAGAAGGTTATATTCCTTTTTGTGCCATTTACTCTACATTTTTACAAAGAGCTTATGACCAAATTATTCATGATATAGCCCTCCAAAATTTACCCGTTGTTTTTTGTTTAGACAGAGCAGGAATTGTTGGGGAAGATGGTCCTACCCATCACGGTGTATTTGATATGGCTTTTTTAAGATTGATTCCTAATATGGTAATTGCTGCACCGATGAATGAAATTGAATTGAGAAATTTGATGTTTACCGCTCAAATCAATTTAACTCAGCCCATGGCAATGCGGTATCCAAGGGGAAAAGGTTTTTATAAAGATTGGCAAAGGCCTTTTACAGCAATCGAAATTGGAAAGGGAAGGATTTTAAGAGAAGGAAAGGATTTGGCAATTTTGAGTATTGGAACAATTGGAGAAACTGTCTGTGAAGCATTAAATGAGTTAAATTCAGATAGAATTGCTCACGTAGATATGCGATTTGTTAAGCCATTAGATATAGAATTATTGGATTATATTGCGGACAATTTTTCTAAGGTAATGGTTGTAGAAGAAGGGGTTCTTCAAGGAGGTTTTGGCAGTGCTGTTTTAGAATATTATCAGGATAAAGGTGTTACACATCTGAATTTAAGGCGAATGGGTATTCCGGATCAGTTTATTGAACAGGGCTCAGTTAGAGAATTGCTGGCACAATTAGGACTTGATAAAAAGGGAATAAAGAGTGCAATTAAGAATTTATTAAATGACTAGCGAATCTACTCAAAGATCGAAATTAGGAATTTACGCAGGGATATTTATTTCGGTTTTATTTTTTTCAAACACTTATGCGCAAATTACGACCACTTATGATTATGAAAATTCTGTTGATACGATACTTCCGGCAGCTCCTGTCGACACCTTAAAATCAAAGAATGAGCTAGATCAGCGTCTGATCGACCTGATGAATATAGAGAATAATAGCGTTCCTGAACCTTATATAAGTCTAAAAAGATCACTATTAGATTCTTTGTTAAAGCCTTATTACACTTATAGAATAGATTCTGCAGGTCTCGACTCAATCATTCAGCCAAAATATAGAATGAGGATCAGACCGCTTAACGGCGATACTCTTTTTGTTCCCCTACCCAAAGAAAGTGAGCATTTGGTGACAAAAAGAATATATCGCTTTCAGCCCGTTCAAATTGAGCAGCAGGTAAATCAGGAGGATGTGAATCGACTTAAAAAATTAAATGCACCTGTTTGGTGGAAGGATGAGGATATTTTTACTTTGGCGATAAGTGAAGCCGCCTTTATCAATTGGAACGCCGGAGGTAATAATTCTGTTGCCGGTTTAGCAAAACTTTCTATGGTAAGAAAATATCAAAAACTTTTTACTCTTTGGAATAATGAATTGTTTTTGAGCTATGGTTTGAATAATACAGAAGAAAGAGGCCTGCGAAAAACGGAAGATAGAATACAATTGAATTCCACTTTTGGTTACAGAAGTGACACAATTTCTCATTGGTACTATTCTGCAAAATTTAACTTTAAAACCCAATTTACAGACGGTTTCAATTACCCGAACACAGATGATCCAATTTCACGTTTTTTTGCACCGGCCTATTTATTCTTTGGTGCAGGAACAGAATACAATGTGAAGAAAGAAAAACTATCTGTATATATATCACCACTAACAGTAAAATCTACTTTTGTTTTTGATGACAAGCTATCTGAAGAAGGGGCTTTTGGTGTTAAACCCGGAGAAAGGTCGAGGGTAGAGTTCGGTTTTTTTACTGAGGCTTCTTGGGAAAAGGAAGTCATGAAAAATGTAGTAATGATAAACCGTTTGGGCTTGTATACGGATTATCTAAATGATTTTGGCAATATAGATGTAGATTGGGCCATTGACTTTAATTTAAAAGTGAACAAATGGATTAAGGCTAATTTGGGCGGACACTTAATTTACGATAATGATATCAAGTTCAAGGAAGATACAAATGGTGACGGAAACCTCGAAACTTTTGGGGCAAGGGTTCAATTCAAGCAAGTATTTAATGTTGGGCTTACATTGAACTTTTAAAGTATATCTATACCCTTTATTTTTCGATGGAGTTGAATGGCATAACTATCAGAAAAAGTGGCGACAAAACTACAGACATGAATAATTCTTTCGTAGAGCGTAGCTTCGATCTCCTTAAATTCATTGGGCAATAGAAGAAAAATGAGTTTGTCAAAATTACTCAATCTACGCTCGTGCCCATTATTTACTGCGGTAATAAATGTTTCAAGAAGATCTGCAATTACTTGATAACCTGCTATTTCCTTTTCAACAACTTCTTTGCTTTGATAGATTTTTTCTACACTTAAGGAGATGATATCATTTAACTGCGCTTCGTATTTGCACTTTTCTAACAAAGATCTATGGAATTTTCCATCGAGAATTAAAGCTTCATTTTCTATAAAAACCCTTGCTGCTTCTTCTATTAAATTTCCAATAGCTAATGCCCGAAGGTAGCTTACGCGCTCTTTTGTATTTGAGAGTTGGTGGTATTTTGTCGTATTGATATTGTCCCGAACCAAATTGATCAAATATTCTAAGGCGTAATCTTCAGATATCCAACCCATATTAATACCATCTTCAAAATCAATTATGGTATAACAAATATCATCAGCCGCTTCCACCAAAAAAGTCAAAGGATGTCTCAGGTAAGAAATATCTCCGTTTTTTCCATTTGAAATCAAGCCTAACTCTGAGGCAACCTCTTTAAAAAAATCCTTTTCGGTTTGGAAAAAACCAAACTTCTTATCTGAAATCTGCTGACTTGGTTTTTTGGGCAAAGATTCTTTGGGATATTTGGTAAAAGCACCCAGCGTGGCATAAGATAAGCGCAAGCCACCTTCAATTCCATTTTTAGATTCTGTGAGTATTTTAAAACCATTGGCATTACCTTCAAAATCGATCAGATCTTGCCACTGTTTCTCATTGAGCTGGTCTTGAAAAATACGACCATGACCGGTTTTAAAAAAATCACCAATAGCTTTTTCTCCGCTATGTCCAAAAGGAGGATTTCCAATGTCGTGCGAAAGAGCAGCCGCCGCAACGATAGCTCCAAAATCATTCATTTGGTAACCTTTTTCTATAAGATTAGGATATCTGGTCAGTAGGAATTGGCCTGTTTTTCTGCCAAGTGATCTGGCAACAACAGAAACTTCTAAACTATGGGTCAATCGGGTATGAACAAAATCGGTTTTAGAGAGTGGAACAACCTGAGTTTTGTCTTGCAGACTTCTAAAAGCATTTGAAAAAATTATCCGGTCATAATCTACTTCAAAACCCAATCTTGTTTCATCTTGCAGACTCCTCAATCTTTCTTGACTGTCTCCAAATCGTTTTAGCGATAATAAATCTTCCCAATTCATGCCTAATATTTTTGCTAATATACCATTTGTTGTAAGTTTTTTTAGCAATTGTATTTCAAATCTGTTTAACTAATTCATATCAATTACTTAACACAGAATTAACCTTAAAAATAGAAACGGATAGTTACTTTGTAAAAAATTTTATCAGATGAAAAATTTATTTTTTTTGTTAGCTTTTGGATTCACGACAATTGCATTTTCGCAGCAAATATTGGTACAGGGTTCGGTCTTGGATGCAGAAAATGAAAAGGCAGCCTTGGCATTTGCGAGTGTGCATGTAAAAGAATTGAACATGATGGTGAATACGGATCTGGAAGGAAATTTTGAGTTAGAGTTAGCTCCGGGAAATTATACTTTTGTCTTTGATTTTGTGGGGTATGTTCCAATTGAACAAAAAAGTATTTTAACGGATCAAAGCGTGTTATTGAATCCTGTTGTACTAAAAGCATACCAAATGCAATTGCCTCAAACTTTAGCGATGAATGAATAAAACGCAAGAACTACAAGTATAAAAAAACCCGAAATTTTAATTTCGGGTTTTTTTGTTTAAGATCCACACATTAAACAATCATCAGGATTGTCTTTAGCCTTTAGAATCATATTTTTCAATTCATCTGCCGTTAAAGGTTCTTCTTCGGTCACTTTCTTTTTACTTTCATTAGATAGCGTAAACTGAATCGCATTGACGGCTGATTTGGTCCTTAGATAATACATCCCTGTTTTTAGTCCCGATTTCCAGGCATAGAAATGCATGGAGGTAAGTTTGCCATAATCAGGATCTTGCAGGAATAGATTAAGCGATTGAGATTGATCAATAAAATAACCTCTTTGTCTGGCCATATCGATAATATCTTTCATACTCAATTCCCAAACTGTTTTATAAAGATCCTTGATGTCTTGCGGTATACTTTCAATATGTTGAATAGAACCATTCGCACGCATAATTTCCTCTTTCATATCATTATTCCATAGACCTAGTTTTACTAAATCTTTCAGCAAATGTTTATTTACAACTATAAATTCACCTGACAAAACGCGTCTTGTGTAAATATTAGAGGTGTATGGTTCAAAAGCCTCATTATTGCCCAGGATTTGCGAAGTCGAGGCAGTTGGCATAGGCGCTACTAACAATGAATTTCTCACTCCGAACTCCATGATTTGATTGCGGAGCTTGACCCAATCCCATCTTCCGCTTAGGTCATCTTCACTTACATTCCATAGGTTAAATTGAAACAAACCTTGAGATATGGGAGAACCTTTGTACGAAGAATAGGCTCCTTTTTCTTTGGCCAACTCCATGGAAGCCGTCATGGCACCAAAATAAATGGTTTCAAAAATTTCTTCGTTCAATTTTTTAGCTTCATCACTTGTAAATGGCATCCTCAATGCGATAAAGGCATCTGCCAAACCCTGAACTCCTAATCCTACCGGACGGTGTCTAAAGTTAGAGTTTTCTGCTTCTTTAACCGGATAGTAGTTTTGATCGATAACTGAATCTAAGTTTTTGGTCACCTTTTTTACAACTTTGAACAATTTTTTATGATCAAAACTCAATTGACCCTCTGTATCTTCAGCAATAAACATAGGTAAGGCAATAGAGGCCAAATTACATACAGCTACTTCGTCTTTGGCCGTATATTCCAGAATTTCAGTACACAAATTAGAAGATCTGATCGTACCTAAATTCTTTTGATTTGACTTTCTATTTGCTGCGTCTTTATAAAGCATATACGGCGTACCTGTTTCAATTTGAGATTCCAGGATTTTCTCCCAAAGTTCTCTTGCTTTTATGGTCTTTCTTCCTTTTCCCTGTGCTTCGTATTTGGTATAAAGCGTTTCAAATTCATCTCCATAAGTATCGTATAAATGGGGACATTCATTCGGACACATTAAGGTCCAAGGGCCGTCCTCCTGAACTCTTTTCATAAAGAGATCTGAGATCCACATGGCGTAGAAGAGGTCTCTGGCGCGCATTTCTTCTTTACCATGATTCTTTTTTAGATCTAAGAATTGCATGATATCAGCATGCCATGGTTCCATGTAAATCGCAAAGGAACCCTTTCTTTTCCCACCTCCTTGATCTACATATCTTGCCGTATCGTTAAATACGCGTAACATAGGAACAATTCCGTTTGATGTGCCATTGGTACCACGGATGTAAGAGCCCGTAGCGCGAACATTGTGGATAGATAATCCTATTCCTCCGGCCGATTGGGAAATTTTTGCTGTTTGTTTTAACGTATCATAAATACCATCTATACTATCATCCTGCATTTGTAATAAAAAACAAGAAGACATTTGTGGTTTTGGTGTTCCGGAATTGAAAAGAGTAGGAGTAGCATGTGTAAAATAACGCTTACTCATTAATTCATAAGTTTCTATTGCTGCATCGACATCTTCTTTATGAATCCCAATAGAAACGCGCATCAACATATGCTGTGGACGCTCCACAATTTGACCGTTTATTTTCAGCAAATAGGATCGTTCTAAGGTTTTAAAACCGAAATAATCATAACCAAAATCACGGCTGTAAATGATGGTAGAATCCAGTTTGTCTTTATTTTCCATGATGATATGATACACATCATCTGCTATCATTGGTGCCTTTTTCCCTGTCCTTGGGTTGACATATTCATACAAATCTGTCACCGTTTGTGTAAAAGATTTTTTTGTGTTTTTGTGTAAATTTGAAACGGCAATTCTAGCTGCTAAAACGGCGTAATCGGGATGAGAGGTAGTCAAAGTAGCGGCAATTTCTGCGGCTAAATTATCTAATTCTGAAGTGGTCACTCCTTCATAAATCCCTTCAATTACTCTCATGGCCACTTTTATAGGGTCTACTAAATCGTTTAAGCCATAGCACAACTTTTTCACTCTCGCAGTGATTTTATCGAACATGATAGGTTCTTGCCTACCGTCTCTTTTAATTACGTACATACTTTTTTTTTAAAAAATTACACAAAATAACCTCAGCTGGACAAGTCCAGAGAAAAATTTATTAAGAAGTTATGAAACTTCTTTGTTTATAAATACATGTTAAAAATCGGCATCGAAAACGATGTTTCCAGTTCCCCCCGATTTTACGCCTGCCTTTTGATATTCCGAAACCCTTTTTTCAAAGAAGTTGGTTTTACCTTCCAAGGAGATCATTTCCATGAAATCGAAAGGATTTTTTACATTATATACTTTTTCACAACCGTATTCAACCAAAAGCCTATCTGTTACAAACTCTAAATACTGGGTCATTAATTTTGAATTCATTCCAATCAGGCTAACAGGTAATGACTCAGTGATAAATGAGCGCTCAATATTGAGAGCATCGACCAAAATCTGAGAAATTCTTTCTTTTGGCACTTTATTTTGAATATGATTTTCGTGTAAGAAAACAGCAAAATCGGCGTGTAAACCTTCGTCGCGATTAATCAATTCATTCGAAAATGTCAATCCAGGCAAAAGGCCTCTTTTTTTCATCCAAAAAATGGCACAGAAACTTCCCGAAAAAAAGATGCCTTCAACGGCAGAAAATGCGATGATTCTTTCCGCAAAGTTGTCACTTTCCACCCATTTTAAGGCCCATTCTGCTTTTTCTTTAATGGCTGGAAAAACCTCGATAGCCTTAAACAACTCCGTTTTTTCCTTTTCGTTCTTAATATAGGTATCTATTAATAATGAATAGACTTCAGAGTGAATATTCTCCATCATCAACTGAAATCCATAAAAGAACTTTGCCTCAGTATATTGCACTTCACTCACAAAGTTTTCTGCCAGATTTTCGTTCACAATCCCATCAGAAGCCGCGAAAAAAGCCAGGATGTGCTTTAAAAAATATCTTTCGTCATCATTTAATTTGTTATCCCAGTCGATTACATCCTGCTCTAAATCAATTTCTTCTGCGGTCCAAAAACTTGCTTCCTGCCTTTTGTACCAATCCCAAATATCCGGATGCTGAATAGGAAAAATAACGAAACGATCTTTATTGGGTTGCAAAATAGGCTCAATATTAGACATACTTTTCTAAGGTGTTTTTTTATTAAAAGTGTTACTTGAATTTGGGGGAATCGATAGAGCAAAGATTTAGAATTAATTCGGGATTTGAAAGATATATTTATTCACACATCGTTAATAACTAAACCCTCTTTGTTTATAAGCCAGACTAAAGCCATTGTTTACATAGGCTGCCGTAGGGTTATAAAAAAAATAAATTTTTAAACGGTTAAAATAGAGCTTGAAACATCAATGATTCATTAGATTACCCAAATTCATTCTTTGGTAGTTTTTTAGAACGACATTTTTGTCCTGTTTATCGAGTTGTTTTACTGTCATTTTTGTAACATCACCAAGGTTATTCTTGCCTAGACCTTCCACCGTCATTTCCATCAACATCCCTTTGGCCTCATTGGGTATGTTTATTTTATTAGCCCCAAGAGATTTGTTTAAATTGTAGAACATATTTTTTTTGAACAATTCCAGTTCCTGTGTGATCCACATACTTGTTCTTACATCGGGTGATACAGAAACAAACTCCTCGCAAGCATAACCTAAAATACTTTTTGTTTTTCCTGTTCGCTTGATGTCCATTGTACCATTAATTTGAGATTCGTCATATGCCAGATCAGAAATAGATTGCATGGACATGGTTTGAACAATCTTTTGCTCTTCCATAATAAGGAGAATGGCTTGATGATCCTCATCAATTATTGTAAATATTGCGTTCAGTTCATTAGGTTGATTTGTGTCTTTCAATTTGATTTCACTACCAAAATAGTGGGCATCTTTTGAGAACCAAAAAGTGTTCTCCATCGATGTTTTCTCTTTTTTGTGAATCGATTCTACATCATACACAGCACGGTTATCAAAAATGTATTGGTCGGCAACTGGAACAGAGGAACCAGAAAATAATTTGCCCAATTTCTCACTCGTTTGAGCCTCGTAATCAGGATCTATATTCAATAAGCTGTCCATTTGTTTATCCGTTTCCTGGCCTACTTTTTCACCCAGTTTACTCAAAACTGATTCTTCGGCGGCTTGTTGTACTTTATCTTTGAGTTTTTTGAGGATTTGACCTTGAACCGGGTTCATAGGGAACAGAATAATACAAACAATGTAGAAGATAAAAGCAGTAGTTTTCATAATAGGGGGAGTTTATATGTAAAGTTAATTAAAAAAAGCCAATTTACATTGGCTTTTACATTGATAATGAGGGGGATAAAAAACTTGAAGTAAAGAATCTTCAAATTAATTTAATGGAATTATTCCTTTATGTAAAAGGAATTAAAAAGGTTAACATTCATACTTGAAATAATTTATTTTTTGATAAAATGGATGGTTTTATCCACTACCCATTGTAGTTCTTGATTCAATTCATTTTGATGGAAAGGATGGCCCGAATTAAACGTATGATTGGCATTTTCAACTAACAAAAGTTCGCTTTTTGGATTCCATTGATGCAGTTTTTCGCCTTCAATTAACCGTACATTTTCATCGTCTTTCGCTTGTACGATCAGATGTGGTATGTTGAGTTTTTCTACAGCGTTTTTAATGGTAAGTCGCTCTTCATTTTCCACAAAACTCTCATAAAACTGAATGTAATGCGGCATTTTTTGCTTCGTTCTCGAGTTTTCGATATAGGCAACGCCATTTTTTTTCCAATAGGCCAGTTCTTCTCCCTTTGGAAATCTCATGGCAAAATCTGAAACACCGGCCCAAGAGATAATTTTATGAATTCTGTTGTCCTCGCTCGCTTTTATGGTGGCAATGGCACCACCTCTTGAATGACCAATTAAGGAGATAGATCTTGTATCAATGATATTGCAAAATTCTGTCGAGTTTAAAAGCCAGTCTAACACAGATTCAATATCATCTAATTCCTTAATGAAATTGTTCTGACCAAAAGCTTCTAAATCCGGAAAATCGATAGGTTGTTCTACTGTACCGCCATTATGAGAAAAATTAAATTTGGCAAAAATAAAACCAACTTCTGCAAAATATTTTGCAACCAAGTTCCAAGGGCCCCAATCTTTAAATCCTTTGTATCCATGGCAGAATACAACCAATGGTTTTTTGCCATTTGATTGAAGGTAATTGAGATCTAAAAGAATGGGCAAGTCATGTTTACCTTTTATTTGAATGTTTTGAATTTTTATCATATAAAGTAGGTTTTGATCTCTTTTTCAACAATGTTTATTTCGGGATTATATAACTCCATCAATAACAGATCGAGCTGAGTCAGAAATTCTTGGAAATAAGATGGTTCAAGGAATGTATCATTGAATTTAAGAAATCCGCTATTTAACTTTTTAAATGAATATATGCCACTTTCCATATCTTTGTGTACCTTATTATTGTACCGGTAAATATAGGCATAGAACAATACTTGAAAGCATTTGCTATATTTTTCATCGGTAATCAGAAGATCCCAACCTTTAATTTTTAGATCATTCTTGGTGACAACACCGGTTTTATAGTCTATGATTCTAATTACTCCATCCTTTTCATCAATTCGATCAACAAAACCTTTTAAAAGAATATTTTTCTGGAGAGGCTCACAGAAATAGGTCATTTTTAGTTCTTCTTCCAGTGATAAAACTTTTATATTGCTCCCAGATTGAATTTCTTTTAACTCTAGTAAAATAAACTTTTCTATATATTTTAAAGCAACATTAAAATTGATATAGTTTTGACCTCTTTTAAAGTCGGATGCACTAAAAAATTGCTGAAATTGCTTTTCCACTACTTCAGGAATTAAAGCTAGCATATCTTTCAGTCCCTTCACCGTAAGATTTTTACCTAAAAAAGGAAGATATAGATGGTACAATGCTTCGTGTACAATTGTTCCAAAGGTATTGTGTGCAATATTTTCTTCTAATTCATCTAGCTCCTTGAGTTGTAGAATTTTTTGTTTATAAAAATCCAATGGATTGCGAACATAGGATATAAGGGCTGAAGGCGAGAAACCGCTTTTGGACAATTCTTCTAATCGAGTAATGAATTCGGGAGATTTTCTTATCGATTTAAGAGAAATGGATTCATTTGAATTATCGGGTGTAATCAGTTTTTTTTCAAATTTCAGATTTGGTAAGAGGTCTGACTCATGGGCAATTTCTAATTGGGTGATAAAGCGACTTTGTTCGCCGGCGCCAAAATTAGAAGTTGAGGAATTGGATATAAGAAAGGCTTTTTTAACTCTTTGTAAAAGACGATAGAAATGATATCCAAAGATTTTATCCTTTTCACGATATGTAGGGAGATTGAAATGCGTTTTTGTTTCAAAGGTTAAAAAACTTTGTTCGGATTTACCTGCAGGTAAAACCCCTTCATTTACAGAGGTTATAATTACTTGTTCAAAATCTAACACCCTTGTTTCTAAAACACCCAGAATTTGTAAACCACTTAAGGGTTCACCTTTAAAAGAAATACTTTCCTGTTTTAGTAAATAGGTAAAGGTGGTAAAGAGTGATTTCAGATCTGTAATGGCTTTATATTCTGATTGGTAAAATTCCAATTGACGAAAAACTTGTAAAAATCGATTCAAATATTCTTTTTCCAAGAGGCTCAAGGAAGGAAACAGGGAAATTTGATGAATGAGCAATAAGGTTCTCTCAATAAATGTCTCAACACTGCTAAAACTATCGAATAGGAGGGAGAAAATTCCATTTGTATCCTTCAAGGCACTTTCCAGCTCTACTCTTGAAAGGTAAATTTTGTTTGTGGTTAAACAATGTTTTTGGAATGCCAGAATATTCGTCTTATCAAATAGTTTGGCAATATAATTTTGATTGAGGATCTGGTTGATGTCCTGAAATAAATATTGATCACTTTTGTTAAGCAGCCTATTTTGATGAAGCGAGAAAAAATGGTGTAGTACATTTCCAAAATCGACGTAGGCCAGATTAAGCCCCATGGTTATATTCACATTTTTTACTTCGGGTGGTAAAGAATTCAATAGAACGGGTAGCAATTTTTCATCTGCTAAAACAATGGCAGTGTTCTTGTAGTTATTTTCTTGATCAGAAGATCTTTGTAGGATTTCACCAACTAATTTTATCTGACCAACATCTTGTGGAGTTGAAAAAACGGAAATCTCTTTAGAATTCTGAAAATCCTGACTTATCCAATCAAAAGAATGTGACTGAAAATAATTCCATTTTTTATGATTTCTTTGAAAGTCACCAATATTTGTAGATAAATAAAATTGGTCGTAATCCCAATAGATCTTACCTAATTTGTTGAGCAAAATTTTTTGAAAAATAGTTTCTTCAGCTCCATTTAAAGCGTTGAATCCAATAAAAACATGATTAAAGTTTGTTTGTTTTAGGTAATTCTCCAAATTTATATTGGCTTCTCTATAAAGTAAACCTGAGTAGCCTTTCTGTTTGCGTTTTAAGGTCTTCTGAAGGCTTATGTAGTATTTATGGAAAGATTCTATAAATAAGACATAATTTAGACTTGTAGGCGATAAATTTTCCAGTTGAAATGAGGAGTCAATTCTCGATAAATCTGCCAGATAAGAAAAGACTTGTTTTGGGTCTGCTAAATGACTGTCAATCTCGTTGAAGTCTGAAAGTAAAATAGACGCCCATTGCATAAATTGATCAAAGGAGTCACTTTTTTCCTGTCGGTCTTGTTTATATATTGAGTAAAATTCAAATAGTAAATTGAGTGAATCTATCCGCTGGAAACCGGAAAGTTCTTGGATAAATTTTTCAATTGTACATATTTTTGGGAGAATCGCTTGCTTTGATAATGCCTCCATCAATGTTCTTTTGAAGAAAAGAACAGATCTGTTGCTCGGTAAAATATAGATAAGATTTGAAAAGTCTTTTTGATTCAGAATTTCCTGTCGTACTACTTTTGAAATAAAGGATTGCATCAGTTTTATTGTTTCAGACACTAAAATAAAAAAAAGCCATCGGTTAGGATGGCTTTTTTAAATATTCTAATTAGAAGAATTAGTCTCTATCTTGAAAAATGTCAACTCTTCTGTTTTCTTGTCTTCCTTTTTTGGTTTTGTTATCTCCAATTGGGTTCGAAGAACCGTAGCCAATCGCTCTGATTTGTGAAGCTGGGAAACCGGCTTTCACGAGGTATTCCATTACAGCATTGGCTCTGTTTTGTGAAAGTGGGTTATTGATCTTATCACTACCAGTATTATCTGTATGACCTTCAACTCTAAAGTTTAAAGTTTTGTAACCTGAAAGTATTTCAGATAATTTCTCTAATCTAATCATAGTTTCATCAGTGAAAGTATACTTACCGGTATTGAAGTAAATAGCTCTTGCCAAATCAGTGATTTGTTTTTGAACTTCTTCAGTTACGATAGGACAACCATTGTTTTCAGCTGGACCAGCGATATTTGGACATTGGTCATCTTTATCAAGTACACCATCACCATCTGTATCTGGCCAAGGACATCCACTATTTTCAGCAGGACCTGCAACATTTGGACAGTTGTCATCTTTATCAGCAACACCGTCACCATCAGCATCTGGACAACCGTTTAAAGAAGCTAAACCAGCAACATCCGGACATAAATCATCTTTATCAGCAACACCGTCACCATCTCTATCAGGACAACCATTCAAAGAAGCTAAACCAGCTTCCAAAGGACAAGCGTCTTCAGAATCTTGAATACCATCACCATCAGTATCAGGACAACCGTTGAAAGCTTCGATACCTGCAACATCTGGACAAGCATCATATTTGTCATAAATACCATCGCCGTCTGTATCTTTTCCACCAAATTTGAAAGTAATACCTAAAGCGTGTTGCCAATGAGGTAACATTGCATCTTCGTCAAATGAGTGCTTGTACATAGTTTGAACATTAGCACCAATAAAGTCATTGAACCAGAAGTTCATACCTAAACCTCCGTTAAGGGTACCGTTTCCTTCTTCATCAATCCAAGTGTAACCTCCACCTACTAATAGGTATGGGTCAAACCAACCGTGTAAGAAACTCCATCTTACATCTAGATCTAATCCGAAATAAGAAAGATCATTTGTTTTGTAGTCACCCACTTTGTCAATTTGGTTAAAAGAACCTGCTAAACCTAAAGCAAATCCAGAACCTAAATAACGACCCACTCTAATTCTTGAAATAACTGATGCAGTATTCCAGTGATCTTCTACATTAAAGAAATCATCGAACATATCTCCTAAATAAGGAGCATTTGGATCAACACCGAATCCCGGATCGATCCCTCCAACAGCATTAGGGTTGAAGTCAGCACCAGTAGGGTAAAAATCAACCGCATTGGTACCAATTTCAATAGCCCATGGGTTGTCTTCGTCTTGGGCAATTGCCGTACTAACGCCCGCTACGATCAAAAAAATGAATAGAAAACTTTTAAAATGTTTCATTGTAATTAATTTAAATTAATAATTTTCAGTTTAATATGGTTTGGTTATTTAATACTTTACCAATAAACAAATATATAAAAAGTTCATATAATACGCACTTTTGTCTTAAAATATTTGAATATGCTTTAGCTCAGCTAAATGTTTTCCAAAAATAATATAAATTTTCTTAATAAAATACAGCTCTGTTGTCTTCGATTTCAGCATTATCTTTTATAGAGTTGTACACTTGTATATTTCTCGATTTCAGCTGTCTTTCCAGTGCTTGCTTGTTATTCATGTAATTTTCTAACACAATTGGAGAAGTTTTCTTTTTTACTTGTACATATACTACTCCTGTTTGATCTGTTATTGCATGTGGATCACTGTTTTCATTTAACTGAGTGGCAATACCGGCAACATTAACAAACCTACCCTCACCCGGAAGTACGGGACTTGCAGGAGATACAGCCATTGCTGATTTTATTTCAGTATTATTTTGTGAGGCAATATCGGCAAGTGATCCATTAGATCGTTGGTTGATTAGTTCAACTTTTTTATCATTGATCAATTTAGCTCTTACGGCCTGCACCGTTGTGGCGGAATGAAAACCTTTTTTGTTGATTTTATTTAAACGAACAACAGCATATCCGTTTTCCATATCAAATCGTTTTACATCACCTTCTTTAGTGCCGTCCTCATATAACCATCTCACAATTTGTCTTTGTGATCCCAAACTTGATACATTGTGGTCAAACTCTTTAAGATTCATTACAGGCATTACAAAATATCCTTTCTCTTTTGCAAGCTCTGCAATATCTTTTCCGGAGTTCAATTCTGAAGCAAATGTTTCAGCGTTTTCAAAAACATTATTCTCAGTTGTTTCAGATGGTTCTATTTTCCTTGAAAAAGTAGCAATCTGCACATTGGCTTGTGCATTTTTTTGTCCATCAATCCAAATAATGTGGTAACCAAATTGTGATTGAACAACTCCAACGTCACCTACTTTATTCTCGAACACATAATCTCTAAATTCCGGGATCATGGTAGAATAAACAAACCAACCCAGATCTCCGCCTTTCTCGCCACTGACTTTATCTGCGGATAATTCTTTGGCAATGCTTTCAAATTTGGCCTTATCTGTTCTAACAACGTTGTAAAGACTGTCTGCATAAATTTTTGCGTCTTCCGAATTCATCGTTACGGTTGGGTCTGCAATTGCTGAACCCATAAAAGGAATCAAGATATGACTGGCTTTGACAGAATCTGGTAATTGTTTTACTGCGGTTACTTTTGACAACTTATAAAATCCATTTTCTTTATAAGGTCCGTATACCTTATTGATTTCTCTATTAAATAAAGAATCTCTCAAAATAGGTGAAAGTTTAGAAGCAGTGTAAAAATTCTGGTCTAGGGGAGTATCAGAACTGTTTGTGCTAAAAAAGTCTATTAAATTAGAAGCTTCTGAAAAACCGGTTAAGGTTACGGTTGTCTTTGCCGCATTGCTGTATTCTTCTCTGTTATTGATCATATTGATCAATTCTTGTTTGATGGCTTCCTCATCTTCCACAGAAGGGACAACATTAAAGCTTACAAATTGAATATCTCTAGATGCATCGGTTGGATAATCTTTAGAATGGGCCTTGATATAAGATTTGATATCACCCTCGGTAATTTGTACCAAGCTATCAGGTATCGTACTGAAAGGTACATAGACATAATCTATATCCACATTGGTGTTTTTGAAATTATAATCTCTTTCTGCCTCTTTATTTGTGCTAGACAGACCCGCATTAACCAACGAGTTATACGTATTTTGCTCTAAATTTGCTTTTACGTTTTTTTCGTAATTCAACCAGTTTAACCAGGCAAGTTTATCTTGCTCGCTATCGTTGGCACTCTCTTTTAAAGTGGCGACATATTCTTTAAGCTTTTCTTCGTCAAACATCCCTGCTTCATTTAAGAACATCGGGCTGTTTTGCAGCTGAACCTGCGAAACAATTGCATCCCAAATATCTTTTTCACCCACTACAATTCCGGATTTGTCTAACTGAGACTTGTATAATTTTTGTCTTACTAAATTATTCCAAGCTAAATCAACATTCATCATTTCATTTGAACGACCATTGCTTCTCGATCTGATCATCTCAACTTCTTGAGCAAACTCTTCTCTGGTAATTGGATCCCCATTTACTTCTCCAATATTTTCTACATTCTTATTGAAAAGCGGAGAATTATTGTCAAAAATTCCGCTGAGAACAAATGAAAAAAGAGCGAGTGCAATAATGATAATCAAAAAAACCGAACGTTCTCTAATTTTAGATAATACTGCCATTTTCCTTTCTTTAAAATTTAGGCTGCGAAAATACAATATACCTTTTAATAAAAAAAGTAGTTTTTACTAAATTTAAATAGCTGATTTTATTAGGTTTCCGTGCTCAAAATTTTGAGTTTTACCTCTTCTATTTTGCTGGCCGAAACTTTGAGAATCGTAAACTCAAAATGGTCAATGACAATTACTTCATTCAATTCAGGAATTTTTTCTGTATGATCCATGATGAGCCCTCCTAAAGTTTCATAAGAATTGTCTTCCTTAAGATTAAGGTCATAGGTTTCATTTATGTAATCAACCTCCAAACGTGTAGAAAACTTATATTCAAATGGGCCCATTTTCTCCTCCAAAAAAGTAACGGTATCATGCTCATCTTCAATATCACCAAAGAGTTCTTCAATAATATCCTCGACAGTGATTAAGCCAGAAGTTCCACCGTATTCATCAATAACAATGGCAACACTCTTACTTTTTTTGATCAATTCATTGAGGATGTCGTTAATCATCATTGTTTCAGGAACAATTTCGATGGGCATTAAAATTGAACGGATATTTTTAGGCTTTTGAAACATATCGAAAACATGAACATAACCAATGATGTCGTCAAAAGAATTGTTGTACACCATAATTTTTGAATATCCCGTTTCAACAAATAGTTGTTTCAGGTTCCTTAAAGTTTCGTGTAATTCTACGGCAACAATTTCAGTTCTTGGAATCATTGCTTCTCTGGCGCGTACGTTGTGAAATTCCAAGGCGTTTTGAAAGATCTGTATTTCCGCATCCATTTCATCTTCGGTAGATTCCAGTTGTTCAGTGATAAAATTACCCAGCTCGGCTTTGCTAAAAACCAACTGTACCTGATCTTGTTTGATATTAAAAAAAACCCTGAGGATAAAATCAGAAATAAAAATGATAAAATCAGAAATGAAATAGATGAACAGGTAAAAAATATAGACCGGTATGGCAAATATTTTTAATGTTTCATTGGCATAGATTCTAAAAATGGCTTTAGGCATGAACTCGGCAGTGACTAAAATAATGATCGTTGAAACGATAGTTTGAACAAGTAATATGGTAAAATCGTTAGCAATGTATGGCGCCAATAACCTCATCAATAATTCACCCATGAAATATCCATAAACCACCAAAGAGATATTGTTACCCACCAACATGGTTGTGATGAATTTGGAGGGTTTTTTAGTAAGCCTGGTAAGGATCTCTGCCAGAAAGGTATCTTTCTTTTTTTCAATTTCGATATGCATCTTGTTTGCAGAGACAAAAGCGATCTCCATTCCTGAGAAGAATGCCGAAAATATCAGCGACAAAATGATGATAACGAGATGAAAGATCATTTCTTATAATTGTCTTTATTTTCGAATTTTTTCCGGTACTTTCTTCTAAATAAATACATAAATATGGCCAGAAAAGAGAAAACTAAATACAAATATGCTTTTTCTCTTTGGGTATTCCAATTTAAAAATGTCTCAACCACGAAAACAATCGCAATAACCAAATAGGCCACTTCGAAAAACTTAAAATATTTTGTCATGATTTTACTCTTCGTTAACGTAAATAATTCCGCTGATAGATTTCATAATAACTTTCGAAAGATCTTCATTTGCTTCAAAACCTTTACCAGATATGGTATCTGTCTTTGTGATTAAAGTGAATTCTTTTTCTGTGTAAATATAATGCACATTTGCATCCCAAAAAAGTTGCTCTGTTTTTAAAATGGATTTTTCGGCATGGTTTTGTATGATAACTCCCTTCTGCGCTTCCGAAATATTGGTATTATTAAAATTGATGGCATAATTTGCCTTCATTGTGACAGAGTCTCCTTTTTTATCATAGGTAGTTACGGTTAATCCTTCAGGAAATTCTGTAAATGGATGGTCTTTTCTATTGGCGAAATCATTCATTTTTGGTGCCAACAACTTCGTCATCACTCTTCCCGAATCTGTATGTATCAAACTCACATCGTTTACTGAGCCTATAGGAAGATTTTTTTCTGCCAAAAAATCTTGGATTTCTTTTAATTCGTTTCCACATGAAAAAAACATTGCCGCCAAAAAAAGGGCAGCAATGTTTTTGAAATTATGAAAACTTAATTTATTCATCCTAAATATTAGGGAATTTTAGTTGTTTCATTGATCCAACAGCCTATGGTATATGGAGTTCCTGATGCTTTTCCTTCAGTAAATATTAATTTTTTTGAAGGGGCACTAGCCATGTAGCTTTCGATATACTTATTAGCTGTAGCCGAAATCCCGGGGTCAACTGCTTTTGCTCTTCTCGCTTGATCTGCAGCAGCTACATATACCATACGTTTGCTAAATTCGTCTGTACCACAATTATTTGCACTTCCTGCATATAAATTCGAAATTAGCAAGTAAGCGGCACCATAACTAGGCCTTTGTTGAATAGCTTTTTTGGCATTGTCTCTTGCTTTACTCGATTGACCTTTACCTTTAAAAATTAAAGCTAAACGATAATAATATTTTGCCTTCTTGTAGTTGTCTGTTTCTAAATTGATGGCTTTGTCAAAATACTCAACTGCTTTGTTGTCTTGGCCTTGGTCTAACAAAATACCTGCATAAAAAACATAAGCATCGGAGGATGGTGCAGCATTTACATAGGCTTCTACCATTTTAGGATATAGCGGGTCATCTGTACATTCTTTATCATTCAAACGAGATACAGCTCTTTTAAGCCAAACCACGTCTGTTTTGTTTTTTTCAAAATTACCTGAATATAGCGGGATTAATCTGTCGCACGTCGCTACTGAACTTAATGTGTTGTCCAGATACACTTGTACCTGACCAAGTGCCGTTAAATTGATTTCACTAGCTTCTTTGGTTTTTTTATCTTTACTGGATAAAGTAGCTCCTCCTTCTTCTTTGGTCGTTAAAACGTCAAGATTTTTTGAATAAGTATCCATTTTATCCCCTACTGCTTCCATAATTTCGTCATAGGTATCAAAAACAGCCTGAGCGTTATTATCTTTGTTGGCATTGGTAAATTCCTGAAAATAATAGGCCAGGTTCTTTACGCTCATACCAGAAGGGTCTGCTTTGAATGAAAGTCTCAATTTGTCATAGATTTCATCTTTGTAAACCTTGGTTCCTCTTTTATCGGCCTCAGCTCTGTCAAAAATGGAATTAGCCCAGTCACTGTATACTTTACCTAAATTATCAGGATAATATTTTATGCGCATTTCGTATAATTTATCGATCTCACCAGCTTTTTTATCGAACTCCGCATAATTTCCTGAAGCAAGCGCCTTAGCCATTTGATCTTCTTCCATTAAGAGACCATACTTATAAAGGTTTAATGAAGATTGAGGGCAATTCTCAATACACCATTTCCATGGTTCATATGCTGATGTATAATTTTTTACTTTGGCATATTCATAAAAAATAGACAGATTGGTTTTACATTTATCCGGGTCGCTCCCGTATTTATCCTGCGCATTGGCGATCAATCCAACAAACAAGATCAAAACCGCTCCTAATCGTAATTTAAGTTTCATAATTCAAATATTTAGTTATTAATCTAATACAATTCCCTTTTTCTGAACCATTTATCGCTCAAAGATAAACTTAATCTAAAATTAAAATAATTTTCTTTAACCAAATTATCTTTGTTTTCACCTCTAGTTCCTAATTCGAAGCCCAAGTTTACCCGTGATAGTTGAAATCCTACCGGTAACCCTACTCCAAAAGTAATGCCATAATCATTTAGCGCTGTATCTGCAATGGTTATTCCTAATTTTTTATAGCTAAATCCTGCGCGATATTCTATTCTTTGCCAATAGTTACTTATGGCGTTAAAATTAGGAATAAATGATCCTCCTACTGACAACCGACTAGATTCAGTATATTGATAAACTGTTTGTTGTTCATAAAAATCACCCCATAATGAAATGGCATCCATAAATTCATATTCAATACCTGCAAACCAAACGTTTTCCTTTCCTACACCGCCTCCAAAAATTGTTTTTAAAGGAAAGGTGATATTTGATCTGTAGTTATTGGTATATAGGGTATCGACGATTATTTCATTATTGGATGGGCTATTATTAATTGAATACAAAATCTCATCACTGTCTTCTGTCAAGTCATTTTCCAAAACAGCCGATACACCTATTTTGAGTTTTAATTCATTGGCGATTGGCGCAGTATATTGAGCACCTGTTTTAAATTCAAAACCGTCAACCCAGCTATCCACTCTGTATTTGGTTGCCAACTGTACACCTAATCTTCTGTTTCGTATGCTATTTTCCAATGAGCCAAAAATATAGGCCGCCTCTGCACCCAGGCTTAAACCAAACGGAAATTTATATCCATATCCCAAAAACACCCTGTTTGTACCGCCAGATCCCTTAAACTCATCTACCTGAACAATATTTTCCTCATCATCTAGGGTAAAAGACAAAAGTGAATAACCAACAGAGGTATTTAATTGAAGACCAAGTGCCATCCCCTGATTCTCACCCAGAGGTATTCCCAGGGCTAAATAGGTAAATCCCGCATGAGAACTGGTTTGGTTATCATTACCATCCTCAAAGTTGGTCATTTTATTTCCACCGGAAAAAACATAGGTTGTATATAGCAATGAGCCATAGGAAGCAGGATTAGTAAGGCTCAACTGAAAAGGACTGTCGTTAGCAACTCCAATTCTACCCATACTCATTTCTTCCACACTTTTTAAAGTAAGAGGATCTCCAATACCAAAGTAAGAATAGGGTGATGAATTATTTTTTTGCGCGATTCCCATCATTCCACAAAAAATTGCAATTACTGCAAAAATTTTTTTACTCATTCGTCTAAATTATGGATCAAAATGCCATTTAGTCCTTCCAACAAAAAATTTGGCTTGGCAAATATGGTACTTTTTAGGTTTTTGGACAAGAAAATTGCATCACCCCCCGTTAAAATCGTGGTAAAATTTTCATAATTGGCTCCATATTGTTCAATAATTCCATCAATTTCTTGAATAACACCGTTTAATACACCCACATGAATGGCATTTTCTGTAGAATTTCCGATACTCGGAATTTCCGCAACAGGTTTTAAAAGAGGTAATTTTGCGGTTTGTTGATGTAAGGCCTTGTAGCGCATTTCGATACCCGGTGAAATGGCACCGCCAAAATAGTTGTTTTCAACATCTAAAAAGTCGTAAGTTATACATGAGCCTGCATCGATGACCAAGGTGTTTTTCAAAGGAAATTGAAGTGCAGCACCTGCCATGAGCGCAATTCTGTCTACTCCAAGCGTCTGAGGTGTACTGTAAAGGTTATTAAATGGAACCTTTGTATCGTGATCCAGAATCAATAGATTTTCTTTTTTGATTACAAGGGAATCAAAATTTTCGGGCGAATGAGAAACATTTGATAAGATTCCTCGTTCAATGTTGAATTGTTCTGAGATTAAATTTGTCTCAGTTACAAGATTTTCTTTGGGGAAAGCAACTTTAAAAATTAAGCTATCTTCCTTAAAAACAGCAGCTTTGATCAAAGAATTTCCAATATCGATTACCAGGTTCATAAGATGAGAAAAGGTGAGCGACAAAAATACATACATTTTTGCGTTTTTTTTTGGTTCATTTTAATTTAAAAATTATATTTGCAGCCGCTAATTGCGATGGTGCCTTAGCTCAGTTGGTAGAGCAAAGGACTGAAAATCCTTGTGTCCCTGGTTCGATTCCTGGAGGCACCACCCAAAAGCCCGAACTTTTTTGGTTCGGGCTTTTTATTTTCCTTTTTTTCGGGCTTACATGAATGGATGATGTGAGATATCACATACTTATTTTTCAGAGAATTAGTCAATTATTTGACCGATGTTTTGTAACTTCATACTCCCATTTTATAGTTTTTTAAAACAAAAGAGTATGTTTGAAAATGATCAGAAATTTTGTCTAAAATGCTTAGATATCATTCAAGAAGGGATTTGTATAATAGACCAAACCGGTAAAATTGTTGAAAATAACAAATCTTTTGAGGAAATCTTTGGATATGAAAGAGATGAATTAAAAAGTCAGTCCATAGATGTTTTAATGCCAAAAGATGTCGTAAAGATCCATCAAGGACATGTTAATCATTTTTTTAATTCAGATATTACGCACAAGAAAAGGCAGGGAAGGGAGTTTAAAGCGATCAAGAAGGACGGTACTTCGATATTTGTAGAAATTGGTTTGAGCCAACTAGAATTTGAGGGTAATCTTTTTGCTAAAGCATCTGTAACGGATATTAGCTCCAGAAAACAAAAAGAATTAGAAATTCAGGAACTCAATCTTCAATTAAAAAATGAAGTCGATGGACAAACCCGCCAATTACGTAAATTGGTTAAAGAATTACGCAACTCAAATAAAGCTTTAGTCAAAGAAGTTCGTCAAAAAGAATTAGCCGAAATTCAAGCTAAACAGGCCTTGCAAAAAGAAAAGGAGCTTCACTTACTCCAGTCAAAGTTTTTATCAATGGTTTCTCACGAGTTCAAAACACCCTTGAGCGGAATGCTGACATCTCTGTCACTCATCAAAAAATATACAAATGAACTAGATCACCCTTCATTACTAAAACACATTGACACGATTAACCGACTTATTTTTCAGTTAAACAATATTTTGAATGATTTTCTTTTTTTAGAAAAAAGTGATTCTAATAAAATCAGATACAGCAGTTTATATTTTGATGTTTGCGAATTATTGGGAGAAGCAAATCAGGATTTGGAGAATATATTGAAAGTGGGACAAAGCATTCAATTTGAATGCCCTGAAAAAGAATTTTTTATTTCTCAAGATAGGACAATAATAGATTTTATTTATAGAAATTTACTCTCCAATGCCATCAAATATTCTCAAGAACATAAAGTTATCGAGGTGCGTTTATGGATAAACGGGGATCTTTTTATTGAAATAGCAGACAAGGGAATTGGAATACCAATAGATGAACAAAAACATGTATTCCAACGATTTTTTCGTGCATCCAATGCTTTGTTTTTGCAAGGATCCGGAATTGGCTTGAATATGGTAAAATATCATTTAGAAGAAATTGGCGGAAAAATAAGTTTTGAAAGTGAAGAGAACATAGGATCGAGGTTTATTGCTCAAATTCCGTTGGAAATTTAATGCGATGAGTCAAAAAAGAACAGATGGATAGAATTCTTATCATAGAAGATGATCAAATTGTAAGGGAGAACACAGCTGAATTACTGCGTTTAGCAAATTACCGAGTTTTTACCGCTGAAGATGGTAAAATTGGGATAGAAAAAGCACTTCAATTGCGACCGAATCTGATTTTATGCGATATATTGATGCCTGTGTTAGATGGATATGGTGTATTGCAAATTGTAATGAGAAATGAGAAGTTAAAAGATATCCCCTTTGTTTTTATGACAGCGAAGTCAGATGAAAGGGATGTAAGAAAGGGAATGAATATGGGTGCAAGCGATTATTTGACTAAGCCCTTTAATGAATCTGAACTTCTGAATACACTGGAAACCAGAATTAGAATATCGAAAACACATGGGCCATCAAATCGAACAAAAGATTCTAACAATTTTGAATTACTGCACGAAGTGATAGAGAAATTGGCTGAAGAAAAAATGATCCACTTTCATAAAAAGGGAAGCATCATCTATGCAGAGGATAGTCCTGGTCATTCTGTATTTTATTTATTGAAAGGAGAGGTGAAGATTTTTAAAAATCACGAATACGGAAAGGAACTGATTGTGAATCTTGTCAATGAAGGTGGATTTTTTGGATTTACGTCCTTTAACGAAAACCAGTCTTATTCAGAAAATGCAGTTGCCATATCGAATGTGAAGTTTTTAAAGTTTAATAAACAAGAATTGGGAGAGATTTTTAAGAATAACCCTAATTTAAGTTTACAATTTATGGATCTTTTAATTCAGAATATTGATTTACTTAAAAATCATATGCTTCATTTGGTCTACGATTCTGTTCGTAAGAAAACTGCCGAGATGTTATTGGAATTGGATAATCAAAATGAAAATACAAATATCATCGAAATCTCGAGAAATAATCTTGCAAATCTGATAGGTATTGCCAAAGAAACGCTGATAAGAACGCTGACCGAGTTGCGAGATGAAGAAGCGATTCAAACAAGCAGGAAGGCGATCAAAATTATCAATCGATCGAAATTAATGAATATGCACTAAATTGACGAAGATCATTCTTTTAGTTGACCAAGGTCATAAAATTGTAATTTTTACCCTTTTATCTTTACTGAGATAATTGTAAAATAATTCTATGAAATAATAAGATTGATTTTTTAATTAGATTTAAGTATTAAAAAAGAAGATCTAGATTGAGTAGTTCTCTGGTGGGCCCAATTAAAGACTGAGGTCCGAGGATAAAGTTTTAAGATCTCTTTTTGGGGAACAGAAAGTTCATCTTTCTGTTCTTTTTTTGTTGATGATCATCATCATTGGTATTGATTGGTATCATTGTATAGTTTTAAAGATAGAGGTAAATTCATGGAATATTAATCCTAAACTCTATCATTATGAAAAAATTAATCATTAGTTTATTAGCAATAGGGTTAACCATCCCCCTTTTCTCCCAAGTCATTAATGATGGTATGTTAGATGAAGTTGTGGTAAAGGCCACAAACTATAAATATTTAAATGAGACAGGAACTCGTGAAGCTGCAGTTTCTGTTAATTTACTTCAAAAGGAGGTCGCGAGTTACAATCTTCAGGAAGCCGATTTCTATCAAGATGATTATGACTTTTACACTGTAAATTTCTTTATTCCTGATGGAAAAGTTGTTGCCGCTTATGATAAAGATGGACATATTTTAAGAACTATCGAAAAGTACAAAAATATTGCTTTGCCTGAGGATGTAAGAAACGCAGTAGTTAAAAGGTTTCCTGGTTGGGGTATCTATGAAGATGCTTATAGAATAACGTACAATCAAGATAGCGGAGCTAAAAAAACCTATAAACTTACCCTTGTAAATGGAGACAAAAAAATGCGTGTTAAATTAGATGAAAACGGTGCCTTTTTATAAAAGGATATTGATTGGATATGGCAGAAGTGCATATTGATTTTAATCAATGGTTCCAATGATTCTAATCATTGATTTGTGTCGGTGTTTCGACCTAATTTTAGACATAATATTTAATTAACCTTAAATCTTTAGATCATGACCTTAGTAAAATTTAAATCCCCACGCTTACCTTGGTATGACACTATGTTCTCCGATATTTTGGGAACTGATAGACTATTTACCAAAGATTTTTTACTTGATGACAAATGGGTACCAGCCATGAACATTAAAGAAACAGATGAAAATTTTGTAATTGATGTAGCTGTACCAGGTTTTAATAAAAAAGACTTTAATGTTGTTATCGAAAACGGCGTATTACATATCGCCGCAGAAAGAGAAGTAGAGAAAGAGGAAAAATTGGAAAACTTTACTAGAAAAGAGTTTAACTACAATGGTTTCAACCGTTCTTTCACTTTACCAGAAAATGTAAATGAAGATGAAAAAATCAAAGCTAATTACAAAAATGGTATATTGAAAATCGAACTAACCAAACTTCCTATGGATGTACTTACTCATAAAAGAGTAATAGAAATTGAGTAATTAATTGAGTGAACGGGGAGGTGAATTCCTCCCTTTTCCAAAATGAAGAAAAAATGAACAGTCGGAAAAATGAACAAAAAAAGAATGAACTTCATGAAGAGGTTCAACTTTGGATAAAGGAATTAGATTTCATCAAGGACGAGCATAATTTTTTAAAACAACTATTAAGTACCCATTTTTTAGAATTGAGTACAAAGAGTTCTTATGATCTCACAAAAAGGAAAATAGAACTGCTTAAAGCTACAGATCAAAAAAGAAAGGAAATACAAGTTGAATTATTGTCGCATGATCAAAACATTGCGAAATTATATAAATCTTTCAAAGAAGAAGATCTTGAAAAATTAGTACAAGAGCATGAAAAATGTAAACAAGAAGTAAAGCTGTTGGAGCTCAATTTTAGGTATACAAAAAAGAAAATATTTCGTGTTATAAAAGATATTTTAAAAGCACATAATCAAAAGCTCCTCTTACAAGAATCCCCTCAAGATTAGCATATTCCCCCGAAGAAAGGCTATTGTGAATTTTACGGTAGCCTTTCTTTTTATTCTATTCCGAATATATAGGAACCCAATGGTTTCGCCTCAACAGAAATTTCTCCTATCCCATTTTTTACAATTAATTCAATCTTTTTCTGACGATCGAGATATTGTAAAAGTCTATAGCTTCCATCCTTTAAGTTCCATTTTTGAATGATGTCTTGAGGTATTTGTAATTTGAATTTATAGTTGATGTTTTCATCAAAATTCGCGACAATGATCAACTTTTCATTTTCATTCCAGCGAACAAAGGAATACAATGTCTTGTAATAGTTTTCAGTATGCTCACGGTTGTAGCTATGGATTTCCTGGTATTCACCCATCATCGCTTCGTGATTTAACGTGAAATTCAGTAACTTTTTATAAAAAGTCCTCAATTCTTTTTCACTATCAGACAACTGACCCCCATCGAATTTCTTATTATTCACCCATCTTTGGTGATTTGGAACTCCAATATAATCAAAGATAGATGTTCGGGAAGGAGAACCAAAACCGGCATTTTCGGCTCCCGGTTCACCAACTTCTTGACCGAAATAGATCATCGTTGGCGACGTACTTATTGTGGCAGAAACTAACATGGCCGGCTTGCCTTTTAAAGCAGATCCTGCAAATTCAGGACTTGCTATACGCTGTTCATCGTGATTCTCCAAAAAATGAAGCATATGGTGCTCAATATCCTTAACTTGATCTTGGACCTGAGGTAAATGATCTGCAGAGCCCCAACCCTGCATGATTCCTTTTATACTGTCATAAAGGGCAACTTTATCGTATAAATAATCCATTTTCCCTTTAAAAATATAATCTCGATATAAAGAAGGATTATAAACTTCGGCCAATAAAAAGGCATCTGGATTTTTCATTTTAATAGAAGAATTCATGTAACTCCAAAATTCAACAGGAACCATTTCTGCCATATCATAACGGAAACCGTCGACCCCTTTATCTAACCAATACAAGGCAATGTCTCTGAATTTTTTCCAAGAATCGGGCACATCTTTTTCTTTCCAAAAATCAAAATGTTCTTGATACGATGCCTGGTCAAAACCCTCAGGTAACTCATCAAAGTCTTTTTTGCCCGATTCATTTACCCCGTAATTAATTTTTACTGTTTCATACCAGTCATAAAATCCGGGTTGAGCCGTGCGCGCCCCATTACCAGTCCATTTAGCTGGATTTTCATCAAATTTTCCATCGGCCAAATCATGCTTTTCGCCGCCAAGAGGCAAATAATTGTTTTCCCACTCAGGCACTTTAAATGACTCTCCAACAACGTAATAGAAATTGTTGTTTTTGTCATAAACAAGGTTAGCATTATCCTTTGTTCCAAAATCTACAACTCCTTTTGGATTGGATTTACCTATATATTTTCTGGCAACGTGGTTGGGCACAATATCAATGATCACTTTTAAACCGGCATCGTGTGATCTTTGAATCAAACTTTCAAATTCTTCTAATCTTTTTTCCGGATCGATAGCCAGATCAGGATTTACATTGTAGTAATCTTTTACAGCATAAGGAGATCCCGCCCTTCCTTTTACCACATCCGGGTCGTCATTAGAAATGCCATATGCCGAATAATCTGTAACAGTAGCATGGTGCGGTACGCCTGTATACCAGATATGGGTAATGCCCAAATCTTTGATCTCTTTGAGGGCTGTTGCATTAAAATCGGCAAACTTTCCAACACCGTTTTCTTCAAGGGTTCCCCAAGGTTTATTGGTGGTATTTGTGTTTCCGAACAGACGGGTAAATACTTGATAAACAACTTTCTTTTGTGGTTTCGTCATAGGTGTTTCTTCTATGTTGCTCTTTATTTCTTCTTTCTTACACCCAAAATTAAGTAGGGTTGTCAAAAGTAACGTAACTAAAAGAATATTTTTCATACAACTGCTATTTTAATTCCAGCAAGACTATACCAAAGGGTGAGTCCAGGCTAATTTTGCCATCTACTACCTTAGTTGAACGATCTGAATATCTGTCAATTAATTCCTCTCCATCCTCAAAAATTCCTGATACCGGAATTTCTTTTTCACCCTCATTCAGGTCCAAACCAACCACAACTTTATCGGAATAATTTCCTTTCGTATAAGTTCTTTTGAAAAAATAGGGCTTTTCGCTGATCATTTCATGTTTCCCTGCACCAATTGCAGGATGATCTGCCCTAAATTTTCCTAATTTTTGCCAATGGAGCAGCACTTCTTTGGTTTGGGGATTATTGGAAATGTCATCCCAATTCATAAAAGACCGCAAAGTTGCATCACCTTGAGTTCCTTCAATGGATAGATCTCTTGCAGATTCATCTCCGTAATAGACTTGGGTCGTTCCCGGGCAAAGCAGAAGTTTGGTTCCTGCTTCTTTTGTTCTCTGCCTCTCTTTGTCAAATGGACCGCCATCATCGTGAGAACTTACGTAGTTCATGGTGCCAAATCCTTTTAAATTATGATATAAAATACTGTCGTATTTGGCAAATAGTTCTTCATAGGGTTTATTTGCATCGCTTTTAAATTCAAAATTGATCAAGCTCCTGAATCCATTGTCAAAGTAGTTCACTTTTTTATCTCCAAAATCGAATTCCTTACCATGACTTATGGCATAATTGTACACTTCGCCAACCAAATAAAATTCATTTTCATCTAAAACCAAATCCGGGTTATTTTGTTTCCAAATACCAAAGGCATAGTCACATTCTTTCTTAAAGGCCAGCCAAATCTCCGGCTCGGTATGTTTTACGGTGTCTGCTCGATAACCGTCAACGCCAAATTCTATAATATAATCGGTCAACCATTTTATGATATAATTAGAGGGTGTTCTTTTGAGGCCTGTTCTTTTAAAAAAATCATCAAGTTCTTTCATTTCCTGCTCATATCTGCCCTCGGCTTTCCATTTGGCTGCCAATACAGGCGGAATGTCTACTTCTTGTTCTGTTTCGGTTCTAATGTCAGGCAAATTTTTCACCAAAGTACAAGAAACAGTTGTGGCATAATCCTGATAGGTGCAGGCGGGCTCAGTTCGAACCCAATCTTCCGGCCATACAGGATCTTGGCCCGTAACCGGACCGGTATGATTGATGACCCCATCCAAAACTATTCGTATTCCTTTTTTATGTGCAGTTTCTACGAGGTGTCTTAAATCTTCCTTTGTGCCAAAGTTAGGATCCAGGGATGTCCAATCTTTTGCCCAATAACCATGAAAACCGTACGTAGAACCTGTACCTTCATCAACATCACCATGGATTTGTTCAACAATAGGTGTAAACCATATCGCATTGATCCCAAGATCATTAAAATAACCTTCCTCAATTTTTTTTGTTATACCGATCAGATCCCCACCTTCAAAACCCCTCAATAGGGCAGTTTCTTTATCTCTTCCGAAATTGACATCATTTTCTGCATTTCCATTGTAGAATCTGTCTGTCATTAAAAAATATAAATTGGCGGCCTCCCAAACAAAAGGAGTTTCTACTTTGATTTTTTCTGGTTTTTCCTCTATTTTTTTTGTGCATTGAATTTGTAATCCAATGAGTAGAAAGAGTAATAGATATTTGATCATTGAACTAAAGTTTTATGTTAATTTTATTTTGAGTCGATTTGTTCAAATCAACTTTTATTTTGAGTATTAAAGTGACTGAATCATATTCAAAGTTGCCACCCACCAGTTCTTTAGGTCGACTTATTTGGTGGATGATTAATTCTACTGTTTTGTTACTAGAGGGAAATTCCCGACCTGTTTCTTGATCGATAAGAATATTCAACTCCCTATTGGCATATGTACTTTTGAAATAGATTTTTTCAAAATTTCCTTTTTCAAAAGCTTGTGGATTTTTTCCGTCATCATGATATAAAAAATCTTCACTCTGGGCAACAGAAGGATCAAAATAGTAGTGTAGTTTAAATTCTTTGAGGTTGTAAAGTTCGGTATTTTGAAACGTTTCTACCATCGGTATAAAAGAGCCTCCTCTAACAAATACGGGGATATGATCTTCTACTAATTTTATGGAATACATCTTTCCTTTTTCATATTTGTTATCCGAATAAAAATCGAACCAATTACTCGTATTTGGAAAATAAATATCTGCCTTTTCTTTTTTTGCTTCTAGTATTGGATAAACCAGAAAATGATCTCCCCATAAAAAGGTCTCTGAACTGACCAAAAGATCTCTATTATTTTGTTCTTCAAAAAATGTAGGTCTCATTAAGGGTATTCCAGATTGACTATTTTTAAAAGCAAGGGTATAATTATAGGGTAATAATGCATACCTCAGTTCGATGGCTTTCTTGGCGAGCATTTTTGTTTTGTCGTCATGAAAAACAGGTTCAGCGGCAATATGTTCTTGTGCGTGAGGTCTAAAAACAGGTTGAAATACACCGTATTGCAACCAACGAGTATAGAGCTCCGGATCGAAAATTTCTGCACCGGCAAATCCCCCTAAGTCAGAATGCATATAACCCAATCCTTGTAAACCCATTTGGATGGCAATTTCAGGTTGAGATTTTAATCCACCCCAAGATCTGCTTACATCTCCCGACCAAGGGATCAAACCAAATTTTTGCGAGCCGGAAAAACCCGATCGCATTAAAATAAAAGGTCTTAGATCAGGAAAATCCGTTTTGTAACCTTCATAGATGAGCTTGGCCCATTCATGACCATATATATTATGTACTTCATCTGCACTTCCTGCAGCATGAATTAAGGCCGATGGATGTACTTCGGGCTCACCCAGATCGCCCCACCATCCGGAAACTCCATCTTTGGTGAGGTCTCTATAAATATTCCAAAACCATTTTCTCGCTTCCGGATTAAAAAGATCGATCAGCCCTGTATTGCCAAAATAAAAATCATAGACAAAAGGTTTTCCATTGTGATCTTTACCTAAATAGTTGTTTTTTGAAGCTTCTTCCCATCGCTCGGAAGTTGTTAAAATAAATGGTTCGGTGACTAAAATTGTTTTGACCCCCTTCTTTTTAAGATCCTGAATCATTTGTTTGGGCGTTGGAAAAGAATCTTTTAAAAAAGACAGATTTCCCATATGCCCTTTGATATCTTTTCCAAACCAATAGATATCGATGACAACCGCATCAAGAGGTATTTTTTCATCTATAAATTTTTGAACCGTATTGTTTACTTCCTTTTCAGAATGATAACCGAATCTGCTCGAAAAGTTGCCCAAAACCCATCTGGGAGGAAGAGGTTGTTTGCCGGTTAAGTCGATGTAATTTTTGATGATTTCTTCCCACCGGGAACCCGCTATGACCTGATAGGTTTTTCTTCCACTTATGGTTTTATACGAAAGGGTATTGTTTTTTTGACTATCGAGATCCAAAAAACCTATAGGTGCATTATCAAAATGAAGAAGATATAAATTGGAAGATAGCACCAAAGGCATGGTGTAATTCATCAATTCCGAATATTCTTCATAACCATAATGGGCTTTGTTGTATAATTCTAATTGGTGCCCACGACGATTCATTCCCAGGGCTCTGGCCCCGCCACCATACAATATTTCATCCGGAGTTAAGTTAAACTCTATGGTTTCTATGGAGTCAGTTTTAACATAGCCCAGTTTCTCTGAGATCAAAAAGTTGTCTTTGTAGAAATAACTTATTTTGAATGGTTTTTTACTTATAACTATTTTTATTCCAGAAGAAATCAATCGAATTTCGTTCGATTTTTCAAGAACTTCTATGGCAATTGACTCAGGTTTTTTATCTACGGTATGTGATTCGGCAGAAATTGTTTCTTCAAGTGGTATAAAATTGGTTTCAACGATTCCATCGTTATAGAAGATAAATTCATAGGTTCCGTCATTGGTGATGATATTCGCACCAAATTTATTTTTTTCAATATCTACATAACTTCTGGTTTTGTTCTGCGCTTGTCCTAAACAGACAAAATGAAGAATAAATAAGAAAATAATGTTTTTCATTTGAAACACATTTTAGTTCACAACTGAATTATCGAATAAGACCTTTTAATTCAGTTTGGTAGACAACAGGGTAATCCCCTTTTTTTGAATTTTGAGCGAATCAGGCCAAGTTTGAGTACTTCCTGAAATGACATCTTTTACGGTTTTTCCATCTAAACCTATTTCTTCAAACCTACTTGTATCTAATTCTATCGGTTTTCCGTTTTTATTGAGAATGACCACATAGATTTCATCTTCAACAACCCTAAACAGCAGGTAAACTCCATAATCAGGGCCAAAGTGAATCGTTTTTCCTCTTTGAATGGCCTCACTGTTTTTTCGGTATAACAATACTTTCTTTAAAAAATATTGCATATCCAGTTGAACTTCCGAAAGCCCTTTTCCGGTAAATGCATTCGCAGTATCGCTTTCCCATCCGCCCGGGAAATCAGTTCTTATCAATCCGTGGTCTCCGGGTTTTTTCGAGTTTTCGATCAATACTTCGGTACCATAATAAATTTGAGGAATTCTAGGGAGTGCCAGCAAATATCCGAGTGCCATTTTAAGTTTTACAGGATCTTCTTTCAACTGAGTAAAAACCCGATCCATATCGTGATTATCCAAAAAGGCCATTATCTTTTCCGGATGAGCATAGGAAAAATCGTTGGCTAAACCTTCGTAAATTTTAACCAAACCGGTATCCCAATTTTCTTTTTCATTAAGCCCGTCAACAATAGCTTTTTGCATGGGGAAATCCATGGTTGAGGTCAGGTTCGATTCATAACCGTCTTTGTTTTGAGCTCCTTGTTGCCAGTAGCCCACCAAAAGAGGATTATAACTCCACTCTTCACCAACAATGCTAAAATTTGGATATTCTTTCATGATGGCTCCTGCCCAGGTAGACATAAAATCTTTATCGGGATATGGATAAGTGTCTTGTCTTATTCCGCCCAATTGTAAAGTCTCGATCCACCAAATACTATTTTGGATAAGATATGTTGCCAAGAGTGGATTTTTCTGATTCAAATCAGGCATTGTTGGCACAAACCATCCCTCCGACATCAGTTTTTTGTCCTTTTCGGAGGCATAAAAATCTTGATTTACGGTTCTTCTATGGTTTGTTACCACAGTACTATCTTCTAAAAATTCGTCTTGAAAATTTACCCAATCCTTAGTCGGTAAATCTTTCATCCACCAATGCTCACTTCCAATATGATTGGCAACCTGGTCCATGATGAGTTTTATTCCTTTTTCTTTTGCTTTTTTTGAAAGTTCGATGTATTCCTCCGTGGTGCCAAATCTTGGGTCAACTTTGTATAAGTCGGTTATGGCATATCCGTGATAAGAACTTTTTTTCATATCATTGATCAAAAGAGGGGTTGGCCAGATGGCTGTAAAGCCCATTTCTTCTATATAATCCAGATGATCTGTAATTCCCTTCAAATCTCCACCATGCCTGCCGTAATCATCTTTTCGATCAATTTTAGTTTCTCTTAACCCTTTAACAATATCATTAGAAGTATCCCCATTGGCAAAACGATCCGGAGTGATCAAATAAATAACATCGGTTACATCAAACCCCTTAAAAGACAAAGCGTCATTATCTCTTGCTTTTATCTCGTAAGCATAAACCAAGTCTTTCTTCCCTTTTTGGGTGAATTTCATCGGGATATTCTTTGATGATTTTACATTAGCTAAATCTAAGGTTATGAAAAGATAATTGGGATTTTCAGTTTTGGAAGTTTCAAGAAGTACCACATCCGGATCTGAAATCCGCACCTCCCTGCCCGCAATATTTTCATCATGTACCATGAGTTGAATTACGTCATGGTTCATGCCTACCCACCAATTGGGAGGTTCAATTCTGATATTTTGTCCTTGCCCGATCATAAAAATAAATCCAATAATAGTTGAGCATAGAATGTTTTTCATCATGATTTATTAAACTTTTATTGACCCACATGCCGGAATCGTCATTTTATCTTTACCCACATAAATGACGATGGCTTGATCAGATTCGTTAAAAAATGTACAGGAGTGATGACTTTTTTGAATTTTTAAAGTTTCCCCTCTATAGTTTATTTTAAAAGAATAAGAGGTCCATTTTTCAGGAATTTGCGGATTGAAGCTAAGTTTATCCTCAAAATTTCTCATTCCCCCAAAACCTTGAACAACAGCCAACCATGTTCCTGCCATACTTGTAATATGCAATCCTTCATGAACTTCATGGTTGTAATCGTCTAAATCTAAGCGAGAAGTTCTGAGATACATCTCATAGGCTTTCTCAATTCGATTTATTTTAGCCGCTAAAATAGAATGAACACATGGCGATAAAGAGGATTCATGTACCGTAAAAGGTTCGTAATAATTAAAATGCTTTTCTATCGTTTCATCATCAAAATGATTTTCGAAGAAATAAATTCCTTGTAAAACATCGGCTTGTTTGATATAAGGGCTTCTTAAAATCCTGTCCCAAGACCATTTTTGGTTGATGGGCCTTTCAGATTTCGGAAGTTTATCGACGGTAACCAAGTGCTTATCTAAGAAACCATCTTGTTGTAAGTAGATACCCTGCTTTTCATCATAGGGGAAATACATGTTATCTGCTACCTCTTTCCAACTTCTGATTTCCTCCCCGGTAAGCTCCGTTTTTGTCAGAATTCTGTCGTGATCATGCTTAAATTCTTTTTTAAGTTTTTCAATATTTTCAATAGCGTAGTCAATACACCATTTGGCGATGTAATTTGTGTACCAGTTATTGTTCACATTATTTTCGTATTCATTAGGTCCGGTAACGCCTAAAATCACATATTTGTTCTTATCGCCAGAAAGATTGGCTCTTTGATGCCAAAATCTGGCAACTCCAATCATGACTTCCATTCCGTATTCAGGTATATAGCTGTAGTCACCCGTATAATTTACATAATTGTAAATGGCGTAGATCATGGATCCATTTCTGTGTATTTCTTCAAAAGTAATCTCCCATTCGTTATGGCACTCTTCACCATTCATGGTTACCATTGGATACAATGCCGCTCCGTTTGAAAAACCTAATTTCTTCGCATTTTCAATCGCTTTTTGCAGATGGTTATACCTGTATACCAATAAGTTCTTTGCAACCTCTTTATGCTTGGTACTCATATAAAATGGTATGCAATAGGCTTCTGTATCCCAATAAGTACTTCCACCATATTTTTCACCGGTAAATCCTTTTGGCCCAATGTTTAATCTGGCGTCTTCACCACTATAGGTTTGATTCAATTGAAAAATATTGAATCTGATGGCTTGTTGACCTAATAAATCTCCTTCGATCACAATATCTGCTGTATCCCAAATTTTTTCCCAGGCCAGCTTTTGTTTTTCCAGCAAATTGTCAAAGCCTATGATCAGCGCTTTTTGCAGTGCTTTTTGTGAAGCAAATAATAGCTCTTCTTTAGGATAATTCATAGATTGGGTATATCCACCAAACTTATAAATGGTAAAAGAATCATTCTTTTTCACATATGTTTTATAAGTATATGCTATACTTTTTTCCTTCTGTTCAATCTCATGTTCTAAGGAAATTTCGATATCGTTCAGAGAAAAGGCCATTTTCATACCTGTACTCACATAAAATCCTGTTTTTAGGGTTTTTGATAATATAAAGGCTTCGTCTTTATCTTCTCTGATATTTTCAATTTCCCAAAAGAATTCATCATAATTGGCATCTTCGTTCATAACACCCGCATCTATATATGGGATGTAGGTAATTTCTCCATCAAAATTTAAAGGTGTCACCGTATATTTGATAGCTCCGACCTCGTCGATATCTAAGCTTAAGAACCGAATAGCTTCTACCTCAACCTGATCCCCTGAAGATAATTCTGCCTTAAAAGATCGATGCAGAAAACCTTCTTTCATATTCAGTACCCTTTTGAAATCAGATACCTTACAATGATTTAAATCTAGTTCAGTCTGGTTTATTATCACTCTAATTCCAATCCAGTTCGGTGCATTGAGAACTTTGGCAAAATATTCAGGATAGCCATTCTTCCACCAACCCACACGAGTTTTATCCGGATAATAAATTCCACCAATATAACTTCCCTGAAAAGTTTCTCCGGAGTAATTTTCTTCAAAATTAGCTCTTTGTCCCATGGCACCATTCCCTAAACTGAAAATACTTTCAGAGGAGGTTACATTTTCAGTATCAAAGCCTTCTTCAATGATATTCCATTCGTTTGGAACTATATAATTCTTATTCATTGTAACTCTTTATTAATTTAATATAGATTCTACGAAATTGACCGTAAGGTCTTTGGTAGAATGAAACAGATGATCTGCGCCAGGTAGGTTTTCTTTTTCACCTATCCCTATACTGACCATATCTACTGAATTTGCAGCCTGAATTCCTGCTAAAGAATCTTCCACCACAAAACAATTTTTTGGTTGAACATTTAGTTGTTTGGCCGCTAACAAGAACACTTCGGGATCCGGTTTTGCGTTGGACACATCATTTCCATCAACTATGGCATCAAACAAATCGAAGAGTTGTAAACTCTTGAGGATGGGAATGGCATTTTTACTCGCAGAACCGAGCGCTATTGGTATTTTTCTTTCCTTAAGAAAAAGCAAAAGATCTTTGATACCCGGAAGGATTTCGCTATCGTCCAGATTGGCGACATAGGCCAGATACCTTTCATTTTTCTCGGCCATTAGTTGTTCTTTTCTCTTCTGATCCAAAGACACCCTTCCTATGTTCAATAAAATTTCCAGGGATTTTACCCTGCTTACACCTTTTAACAATTCGTTTTGTTCTTCGGTAAAATCAAATCCCAATTCATTGGCCAGTTGCTTCCATGCCAGATAATGAAATTTTGCGGTATCTACAATTACGCCATCGAGATCGAATATAAAAGCGTTGTAATTCATTTGTTTTACGATATTAATTCAGTTTGATCATCAACGTCTTTTACTTTAAACACTAAAACTGCGGCCAATAAAAATGAGAGTCCACTCACGACCAAGGCATATATTGGATTTCCGCCATACAAATGTTTTACCATTGGTCCACCGATAAGGGCATTTATGATCTGAGGTAAAACAATGAAAAAATTAAATATTCCCATATAAACACCCATTTTTCTCGGAGGAATAGATCCGGCGAGAATGGCATAAGGCATGGCCAATATACTGGCCCAAGCAATTCCGATGCCGATCATAGAAAGGATCAACCAGTTTTCATTGGGGACAAAATAGATGGATATTAGTCCGAGCCCTCCAATAATCAATGAAAGGGCATGGGTTTTTTTTCGTCCGATTTTTTTTGCAATTGCCGGTAGGAAGAAAGCGTAAATGGCTGATACCGCATTGTAAATACCGAACAATATACCAACCCAATCACCGGCATTTTGATAAGATTCACTGCTGCTGTCGTCTAGTGAAAGGCCGTAAATATGATGGGCTATGGCAGGAACACTGAATACCCACATCCCAAACAGGCCAAACCAGGAAAAGAATTGAACCCAGCTGAGTTGCCTCATGGTAGCGGGCATTTTTTTGAAATCCGTAAAAATATTGAGTAAACCTGCTTCTTTTTCTGCTTCTCCAATTGCTTCTTCACCGCTAAAAGCTTCCATTTCTTCCGGAGAGTATTCTTTGGTATTAAAGACCGTGATCAAAATACTGGTGATTAAAACCGCTGCACCTATGATGAAAGACAAGAGCAGGTTAAGTGGAACCTCTCCTTTAGGGGCCACGTTCGATACGCCAAACCAGTTGGTTAGGGCGTAGGGAAGCCAGGAACCGATAACGGCACCAATCCCAATCAATACAGTCTGTATACTAAAACCCAGGGTTCTTTGATCGCTTGGTAAAACATCTGCCACTAAAGCCCTAAAGGGCTCCATAGCAATGTTAAAGGAAGCATCCATAATCATCAACATCCCGGCGCCAATCCATAAAGCAGGTAAAAATGCAGTGAACATATTCGCATTGGGCATGAGCACTAAACCTATTGAAGCAAGAACTGCACCCACTAAGAAATAAGGTCTCCTTCGGCCTAATTTGGTCCAGGTTCTATCGCTGTAATGTCCAATAATGGGTTGAACAATTAAGCCGGTTAAAGGCGCTACAATCCAAAACCAGGAAAGTTCATGTACATCTGCTCCAAAGATCTGAAGCACCCTACTGGCATTCGCATTTTGAAGAGCAAAGCCCATTTGAATACCCAGAAATCCAAAACTGAGGTTCCAAATTTCTAAAAAACTAAGTTTCCGTTTTTCCACAAGTTATTTATTTATAAAGTACTATAAATCAAGTACATTTTATTAAAATACTGGCGCATAAAGCGCTTTCTTGTGAAATTTTAAAAAAGGCAAGTCAGCAAATGTATAAAAAAAATAAAAGCAATTACTCCTTGATCGTTGATTTTCGCAAAATTAGATCTGTACTAATTTTTTCAAGACGATGGTTATGGGGTTCCTCCTGATGCTCTATTTCATCCAATAAAAGTTCAAAAGATCTTAATCCCATTCTAAAACCATGTTGGGCTACAGTTGAAAGAGGAGGGTTTGTAAATTCTGAAATAAAACCATCGGTAAAGCCAATAATTGCGAGTTTTTCTGGTATAATCCAACCTAGTTTCTGTGCAATTTTCATAGAAGTAGCCGCATAAATTTCATTTACGGCAAAAATCCCGTCCGGGGGTTCCTGAAATGAAAAAAGCTTGGCAATTTGTTCAGTCATATCAAATTGATCATTGATACTGACAATTAAATCGTTTCGAATAGGCAGATTATTTTCAGAGAGTGCTTTTAAATAACCTTTCGTCCTTTGGGATCCAACGGTTAAAAAATCTTCTGTGGTGATAATCGCAATTCTTTTACAACCTATATCTATGAGATGCTTTGTGGCCAAATATCCCCCTCCTTCGTCATCAACAATTACTTTATTGCACTTTACTTCATCAGTAGTTCTGTCGAACATTACAAGAGGCATACCATTAGCAATTAATGCCTCGAAATGTTTGAAATCATTTTTTTTAAGTGTTTCTTTCGACGGGGATACAATGATACCATCTACAATCCCATTGGCAAGCATTTCAATATTGAGTACCTCTTTCTCAAAAGATTCATTAGAAACACAGATCATCACATTATACCCATTTTCATTAGCGATATGCTCTATGCCACTAATGACCGTAGTAAAAAAATGATGCACAATTTCAGGAATGATAATTCCAATTGTTTTTGTCTTTTGACTTCTTAGATTTAAGGCAAGACTATTGGGTTTGTAGTGGTAGTAATTAGCAAAAGCCTGAATTTTTTCGCGCAGGTCTTCACTTATCTCATGGCTGTTTTTTAAAGCTTTGGAAACAGTAGAAATCGAGACGTCAAACTCCTTGGCAATTTTCTTTAAAGTGATCTTCGATTTCATTGGTTAAATATAGGGAATATCTCACTAAAAAGTAATTTTTTGATGATTTTGAAAATCAAAAACAAAAGTTAAAATTTATAAAATCGATAATTTAAACTCTTAAAATTGTTAAATACTGATTTGTAGGTCAAAAAAATCAGATTTACGCAAACGTTAGAGTTAAAGAACTTATCAACACTCAAACGTTTTAGTAACTTTAACACTAATTTAAATCAGTGTTAAATGTTCGTTAAATGTGTAAATTCACCGCACGAAATTTTAAAGAAAGGCAAGTTTTTTTAAAATAATTAGTGCTAAAAAATTAATATAATTTATGAAACAATTTAGACAATTAATCCTTAGTATGGTGTTATTGTTTCCGGTAATTATGTCTGCTCAAGATGTAATTAGTGGTAGAGTAACAGACCGACTTACAGGATCCGAACTACCCGGTGTAACTGTTTTGGTTAAAGGAACAAGTACGGGTACTGCCACAGATTTTGACGGTAATTTTGAGTTATCTGTAGATGATCCAAATGCCGTGATTGTATTTTCATATGTAGGATACAATGAAGTGGAAATGGCAGCTTCTCAAAACATGAATGTGTTGATGGATGAATCTGCTGAGAGTTTAGAAGAGGTAATTTTGATCGGTTACGGTCAAACTACGAAGAAAGACGCAACAGGTGCTGTTGAACGGGTATCTTCGGAAGAATTTAACCCCGGAGCTATTGCTTCACCGGAACAATTGATCACAGGTAAATCAGCGGGTGTGAATGTAGTTCCACCGAGTGGTAGACCCGGTGAAGGTGGTACAATAAAAATCAGGGGAGGGGTTTCTTCATTGAGCGCCAGTAACAGTCCTTTGATTGTTATAGATGGTGTTCCCGTAGATCAGGATGGACCGGCTCTCAATACGATCAACCCAAATGATATTGAAAGCTTTAACATTTTAAAAGATGCCTCGGCTACAGCCATCTATGGTTCTAGAGCGAGTAACGGGGTTATCCTTATTACGACAAAGTCAGGGAAAATGCACCAGGATTTTAATATTAGTCTTGATAGTAAGTTTTCTTGGGGTCAAGCTGAAAACAAGGTAGACCTGCTTAATAAGAATGAATTTATTGATGCAATCAATGGACTTAACGTTCCTGAAGCGGCTGCTTTATTGACAGATGATGAAACAGATTGGCAAGATAAAATTTATCAAGTCGCCTTTGGTACAGATAATAATTTGTCATTTTCAGAAGGTTTTGAAAATAGTTCATACAGAATTTCAATGGGATACTTTTTACAAGAGGGGATCTTGAAAACGTCTGAGTACAACAGAAAAACCGCTGCCTTGAATTTCCGTCAAAACCTTTTTGACAATAGTCTGAAGATGGATTTCAATATTCGCGGATCTTTTGCACAGGATGAATTCGCCAATGAAGGTGCCATTGGAAGCTCAGTTTCAATGGATCCGACTAAACCTGTTTTTAGCGGAAATGAAAATTACGGCGGCTATTGGGAATGGCTAAATGCCAACGGATCACCAAATAATCTTTCTCCTAGAAACCCCTTAGGACTTTTAAATCAATTTTCAAGTCATGCAGGAACAGATCGTTTTATCGGAAATGCAAAGTTTGATTATTCTCTCTGGTTTCTTGAAGGGTTGAGCATAGTAGCGAACTTTGGTTTTGACTACTCAGAAGTAGATGGATACAACCAGACTTTGGCTTCTTCTGCCAGTGGTTTTTATAATAAAGGTACGAAGGGAGTATACGACAGTATGAGAAGAAACACCCTTTCAGACGTATATTTAAACTATGTGCAAACGTTTAATGATGTGCATAGATTTGACATTATGTTAGGCCAATCTTTTCAAGATTTTTATCGTGAAAATAGTAGTTTCAATGAAGATGGAGATGGTACCATAAGAGAAAGTGAATATGCTTCAACAAACTCATTATTGGGATACATTGCACGTATCAATTACGGTTACGACAACAGATACCTATTTACATTTACCTACAGACGTGACGGTTCTTCTAGATTTGCTCCTGAGAATCGTTGGGGTAACTTCTATTCAGGTGCCTTGGCCTGGAATATTGCCGAAGAGGCCTTTTTAGAAAATTCGGCAACCATTTCTACTTTGAAATTGCGTTTGGGTTATGGTGAAACAGGTCAGCAAGAAATCGGTAGTGATTTCGGTTATTTACCCGTATATCTTCAAGGTCAGGAAAATGTGAGATATCCCTTTGGAGATAGTTTCATCAATACTTTGAGACCTGCCGGATATGATGCCGGTATCAAATGGGAGGAAACTGCAACCTACAATATTGGTCTGGATTATGGTTTCTTTATGGACAGAATTACAGGTTCGATAGAATATTTCAAATCTGAATCTACAGATATTTTAAATACGGTGGCTCCTCCTGCAGGATCAAACCTCTCAAACAGTTTATATACCAATATCGGTGATTTGGATAAACAAGGGGTTGAATTTACTTTAAATGGAGATGTTGTTCAAAGTGAGCACTTCACCTGGAACTTGATGTTCAATGCCACATGGTTAGAAAATGAAATCAAAAAATTGAATGCAGTGGATGATCCAACTTCACCCGGTTTAGCTACCGGAGGAATAAGTGGTGGTGTTGGTAATACCATTCAAACGCATAAAGTAGGATATCCCCAGAGTTCATTCTTGGTATACCAACAAGTATATGATAATAACGGGAATCCAATTGAGGGAGTATATGTTGATACCAATGAAGACGGAGCAATTACTGATGCAGATAAAAGAATATTTAATAGTCCAAACCCTGATTGGTTATTGGGTCTGTCATCATATATGACTTACAGAAATTTTGACTTGAATTTTACCATGAGAGCTAGTTTGGGTAATTATGCCTATAACAACGTAGCATCTGCCAACGGTAATCAGGACAACCTGTATGATTTAGGAACTATACGAAATGCACATGCTTCTATCTTAGATACTAATTTTAGAAATCCACAGTATTGGTCAGATTATTATGTGCAAGACGCTTCATTTTTAAGAATGGATAATATCACATTGGGATATAACTTCTCAAATATTAAAAATGGAGATGTAAGATTGAGATTATACTCAACACTTCAAAACGTATTCACCATTACTGATTACGATGGTCTAGATCCGGAAATAAATGGAGGGATAGACAATAATTTCTATCCTCGTCCGCAAACTTTATTGTTTGGATTTAATGTTAACTTTTAAAAAATACATTGATAATGAAAGTATTTATAAACAAAACAAAAATTAGCTTGAGCGTTATCATTGTAATGTTCATGCTTGTTTTCACTTCTTGTGAGAGTGAATTAGACAAAGAGCCGATCACAGAATTGACGGAGGCACAGGTGTTTAGCGATCCTGATTCTTACAAACAATTCTTGGCAAGGGTTTATGCGGGTCTGGCCGTAAGTGGTCAGCAAGGTCCAGCCGGGCAACCCGATATTCAAGGAATTGATGAAGGATTTTCAAATTATATCCGTCAATTCTGGAAACATCAGGAATTAACTACAGATGAGGCGATCATCGCTTGGAAAGATGGAACCATTCATGATTTACACAATCAGGTATGGACTCCTTCCAATGAATTTGTTAGAGCGATGTATGACCGTATTTATTTTCAGGTTGGAATTACTAATCAATTTTTGAGAGAAACCACAACTGAAAAGTTAGACGGAAGAGGAGTAGATGCTGCTTTAAAAGGTGAAATTGAAGTTTTCAGAGCTGAAGCTCGTTTTATGAGAGCTTTGAGCTATTGGCATGCCTTAGACTTTTATGGTAACGTACCTTTTGTAACTGAAGAAAATATTGTAGGAAATTTCTTTCCTGAACAAATTTCAAGAGCTGATCTGTTCTCTTTTATCGAGTCGGAATTATTGGCGATCGAAGGTACTTTAAAGGGTGCACGCCAAAATGATTTGGGTCGTGCAGATAAAGGGGCAGCCTGGATGTTATTGGCAAAATTGTATTTGAATGCAGAAGTGTATACCGGAAGTGGCAGATATACTGAAGCCATGACCTATATCAACAAGGTGATCAATGAAGGTGGCTATAGTTTGGTGGATGACTATCAAAAACTTTTCTTAGCGGACAATGATAGAAATGGGGCACAGAACGAAACTATTTTTACCGTGAGATTTGACGGTGTAAGTACCTTGGGATACGGTGGTACTACATTCTTGACACACGCCGCAGTAGGTGGTGATATGGTTGCCGCAGATTTCGGAATCAATGGTGGATGGGCAGGTCTTAGAACCACCAAAAATCTGGTTCAGAAATTTGACAGTAAACCTGATTTAGCCGCTTTAAATACGGCTTTAGGAGCTGCAACAGATTGGGGATTAGTAGGAAGCGCGACCACAAATGGTTGGGATGGTCCTGATATGGAAATGAGATCTACGGGAACTAATACCTATGGACTTTATGCGGATTTGAAAGCAGGCGAGATCAAGTTTCGTTTTGATGAAGACTGGGGTAATAACTATGGTGGAACTAATGGTAATTTGGAAGCAGGAGGCGCTAATATCGCGGTTCCTTCAGAGGGCATTTATTTCGTGACTATGGACCTAAACACCAATAAATATTCACTTACTTTTTCCGGTGATAGTCGTAATATGTTTTTTAGCGAGGGACAAACCCTTGAAATTGAAGATCCATTTAATTTCAATGATGGATATGCCATTGCGAAATATAGAAACGTGGATGTCAATGGAAACAGAGGAAATGATAGTGCCGGAGAATTTGTAGATATTGATTTCCCAATGTTCAGATTAGCGGATGCTTATCTGATGTATGCTGAAGCCTTTCTTAAAGGTGGAGGTGGAGATGCTAACTCGGCTGTTGGCTACATCAATGAGTTAAGAGAAAGAGCTTATGGCAGCGGTAGTGGAAATATTTCTTCAGGTAATTTAACGTTGAATTTTGTTTTAGATGAAAGATCTAGAGAATTATTCTGGGAAGGACATAGAAGAACTGATTTGATCCGTTTTGGTCAGTTCTCTACACAAGGTATCTGGCCTTGGAAAGGTGGTGTTATGGAAGGTAAAACAACTGAAGCTTTCAGAGATATTTATCCAATTCCATCATCCGATTTGATCGCGAATCCAACTTTGATTCAAAATCCTGGATATTAATTTTAAAAAGTGAAAATTATGAAAGTATTTATAAATAAAATTTTGATCCTGCTGGCTGTTGTTTTTCTAGCCGGTTCTTGTTCGGAGGATGAGCAGATCGAACTCAATCCAAACGCCAGTACGACCTCTACGCTTTCAACAAGTGACGTAGTATTGGAAAAAGACAATGCAGGAATGGATGTGTTAACGGTGACTTGGACCGAACCAGATTTTGGTTATGCGGCAGCGGCTAATTATAAGGTTTATTTCGATAAAGCAGGAGGAGACTTTAGCAATGCTGAATCTGCCAATGGAGGGACTTCATTTTCTAAAACATTCAAAAATGAAGAATTGAACAAGATCTTATTAAATCTTGAACTCGAGCCCGGACAGGCCACCGAGATCGAGGTTATGGTAAAAGCGATTTTGAATGATAGAACCGGGTATGCCATCAGCTCGAATAAAAACGGTCTTACCGCAACTGCTTACGCAGATGTCTTGGATCTTTCTACTCCTTGGGGTATTGTTGGTTCTGCTTATAACGACTGGGGCGGTGGAGGTCCTGATGCACCTTTCTACAAAACAGATGAAGCAGGAGTTTATGTAGCTTATGTGACCTTGTTGGATGGCGAATGGAAAATAAGAAAAGACAATGCTTGGGATGTGAATTATGGTGATGATGGTGCAGATGGCACTTTAGAGCCCAATGGTGCAAATATTGTTGCAACAGCAGGAACCTATAAAGTTACCTTCAATGAGAATGCTTTGACATATACCGTTGAAAAGTACACTTGGGGTCTTGTAGGCAGTGCCACAACTAATGGCTGGGACGGTCCGGATATGCCTATGATGTATGATTCTTTCTCAGATACATGGAAAGCAGTAGTCACATTGGCCGATGGTGAAATCAAATTTAGGTTTAACAATGATTGGGGTACCAATTATGGCGATGATGGGGCAGATGGAACTTTAGATCCGGGAGGAGCCAATATTGCTGTGAGCAAAGGTAATTATTTAGTTACCATGAATTTGAATGACTTGACCTATTCTATTGAGGAAACTGATATTTGGGGTGTAGTTGGATCAGGTTGGAATGATTGGGGTGGCGCAGGTCCTGATTTCCCATTTACTCCTGATTTCAGCAAAGAAGGGGTATATTATATCAATTCTATAACGCTTTTAACAGGTGAAATTAAGTTTAGAGCGAATAGCGATTGGGGCAGAAACTATGGAGATGACGGCCTGGATGGAGTGCTGGATGAAGGTGGAGCCAATATACCAAGTACAGCTGGTACTTACCGTATTACCATGGATCTTTCGAATCCGGATAATCCAACCTATAGTATTACAGCAAAATAATTCTTTTTAATTGAGTGAAAAAGGCTGTGTAACAACAGCCTTTTTTGTCTTATAAAATGCGACCTATGAAGAAACTTTTACTTTTATTTTTCCTGATATCTGCAAGTAGTGTTATCGCACAGGTGCAAAATGTGACTTTCAAAGTCGAACCGGATCCCTTTAATGAGGACGAACAAATCACCATCACGGTATCCAATGTTAATCCCTCTCTTTGGGGTGTAACAGATATATACCTTTGGGCCTGGTCAAGAAAATCCTCAGATGCTACTGATGTCAATTCGCCCACAAACGGCACTTGGGATAATTCAAATGAGGCCCAAAAGTTGACCAATAATGGAAACGGAACTTATTCGATCAGTTTTGTTCCCGCCACCCTTTACGGCAGAACCGGATTGGAAACAATCGGATTTTTGGTCAAAGCAAAAAATGGGACCGGAGATAAAAAATCTCAGGATTATATCGCACAGGTAGGCACGATTGAAGTTCCCCCTGTTACAGAAGCACCTTTGCCCAACGGTTTAATGGATGGGGCCAATGTAAATCCCAATGATCCTACCAAAGTTACGTTTGTACTTTTTGCTCCCGAAAAAGAATTCGTTTATCTCTTAGGTGACTTTAATAATTGGGAGAAAACAGCGAATTATTTGTTAAAAAAAGATAGCAGTAAAAATCGTTTTTGGATAGAAGTTAGTGGATTAGCTGCCAGAACCAATATCAGGTATCAGTATTTAGTTGATGGAGTAATTAAAATAGCCGATCCCTATTCTACCACCATTTTAGATGAACAGAATGACAAATCTATAGATGCAGTTACCTATCCAAATTTACCGGCCTATCCATCAGGTAAAACCACTCACGCGGTTACTTTGCTCAGAACTGGAGACCCCGCTTTTAATTGGCAAGTACAGAATTTTGAAAAACCGGCAAAAACTGATTTAGTGGTTTATGAACTCTTGCTAAGAGACTTTGACGCATTGCACAGTTTTAATGCACTTAAGGCAAGATTAGATTACCTCGGCGATTTAGGGGTTAATGCCATCGAATTAATGCCTGTTAGTGAATTCGACGGTAATGAATCTTGGGGTTATAACCCGGCATTTCATATGGCTCTTGACAAATATTACGGTTCTCCAACAGCTTTTAAGCAGTTGATCGATGAATGTCATAAAAGGGGGATAGCCGTTATTTTAGATGTGGTATATAACCATGCTACCGGCCAACATCCTTACTTTAGAATGTGGAATACCAGTAATGGAGGTTATACCGGGGAAGCCACTGCCAATAGTCCTTTTTTTAATCCTGTGGCGACACACAGTTATAGTGTATTCAATGATTTTAATCACAGCAAACAAGCTACTAGAGATTATGTAAAAAGAACGACTCAATATTGGATTGAAGAATATAAAATTGATGGTTTCAGATGGGATCTTACGAAAGGGTTTACCCAAAATTGTTCACCTACTAATGAAACATGTACAAATAACCCTCAGGCCGATAGAGTGGAAGTTTTGAAAAATTATGCTGATTATCAATGGGAAAAAGATCCTAATTTCTATGTTATTTTTG
>CAZWAN010000005.1:0-80088 GCA_964631875.1 uncultured Flavobacteriaceae bacterium | reverse complement strand
ATTTCTATACTCTACAAAGAAAGGAATATTTATTCAGTTAAATAAGATGGGTATTTTATGAAAGTTGTTAAATTTGTTTTTAAACCAACTAAATCTTATGAAAAATACAGTCTTAATTTTAGCCTCATTTATTCTATTTATTAGCTGTTCATCTTATAATTCTATAGAGAGTTTTTATGATAACCATAAAAATGATCCCAATGCTTCCTCGTTTCAATTACCTACCTTTCTAAAAAATGCGGTAAAAAATATATCTCCCGAGCTCAGAGAAATTGTTGGAGACGTTGATGATTTTCGCTCTATTTCATTTAAAGATTGCAGTATCGCTCAAGATCAACAAATTACGCAAGAATTAAATTCCATTACAAAGAATTACAAAGATGTAGTTAGAAAAAATGAGAATGGAAAAAACATTTCTGTTTCAGTTAAAGAAAAAGGAAATATCATCAAAGAAGTCATTCTGCACAGCCAAAAAAATCAAGATCATTATGTGATGTATTTGAAAGGAAACTTCGACACCGAAAAAATCAACAGATTAGCTGAAGCGGAAGACTTCGAATCCTTAGGGAGATAAATGTTTTAAATTACAGGATGAAGAAATTGTTGTTCTGCTTGTTAATTGTTACTAGCGGCCCTAACTTTTCACAAGTTATAGACATAGAACACATGCGTCTAGATACTGAAAATCAAGGATTTGCAGGATCAATTGGACTTAATTTCAAATTGATTAAAAATACCAGAAATCTTTTTGCTTTTGGGAGTACCGCTTATGTTCAATACAGAAAAAATGACCACCTTGTTTTCTTTATCAATAATCTCGCTTACCAGAAGGTAGATGATACGGAGAATATCAATAACGGTACAAATCATTTTAGATATAATTATTATTGGAAACCAAAAATCATTTTAGAAGCTTTTTTCCAATCTCAATATAATTCTATAGCCTTGATCGATCAAAGGCAATTAACTGGAGTCGGACCGAGATTTGTTCTGAAGGAAGAAGATAATTTCAAATCTTATTTGGGCACCATCATCATGTTTGAGCATGAAAAAGTAAAAGATATCAAACCCATTTATAACGACGATTGGAGATTTAGTCTTTACCTGGCTTTACGATACTTACCTACAGAGAATATTGCATTGGCGAGCACAACATTTTATCAACCCAGAATAGATGCTTTTTCAGATTATCGGGTGTATAGCCATAATTCTGCGACCATTAAAATTTTAGGAAAATTGAATTTCATAATAACCTATATTCTAGATTTCGATATAGCACCGGCCACAGGTATTCCTAATACTCAGTATCAATTATTGAATGGCATAAGTTATTCTTTTGATTAATTCACCTTTTGATTTTTTTGTAAATACCTATAAATCAATGACCGATTTATAATTTTTGAACTTGTCAAAAAAATGAGCAAAAAAAATCAAGTTATTTTCCTTTTTTATAACAATATAAAAAAGCTATTGGCGTTTTATTATCTCAGAAGTTTTTATTTAAAGAAACTTGGGAAAATTGTTATTGTTAAAGAAGAAAAACTCTCCTTTTTTGGAGAGTTTTTTGATTTATATATTGGCTAAAACTACTTTAAAGCCTCCTCAATAACATTCCCTTCATTCCCATTTGGGTAAGCGATTTTCAATAAATTTGACATGGTAGGTGCAATATCGATAATAGGAATGAATCTTTTGCTTTTTCCTTGTTTTACTCCTTTTCCAAAGAATAAAATTGGCACATGTGTATCATAAGTAAACCCGGACCCATGGGTAGTCCCTTTCATTGGATGAGATATGGTAGCCGGTTTAGGAATTAACAATACATCACCAGATAATTTCTGATTGTACCCATTCTTAAGAAATTCCATTAATCTGTCTTTGTACAAATTATTCTGAAGATGATTTGCATCGACAACCCTGAGCACCCAATCAAACTCAAGGATATAATCAACCAGGGCAACACTAACTTCATTTCGATCTAATTTCAATCGATTCAACTCATCTTTATTCAGGAATATTTGAAAATTGCTAAAATCCTCTATTAACTGATCAGAGTCAAATCTATTCTTACAAAATTCGGCAATCATCGTTTTAAACTCCCCAGAATTTATATATCCACCAGGTATTTTTAACGAACTAAGATAAGCCGGAACTTGAACCGCAGCATGGTCTGCCGTTAAGAATAACGTATAATTATTTTCGCCAATCTTTTTATCCAGATACTTCAAAAAATCGCCCAACTCTTTATCCAACCTTATATAGGTATCTTCTACTTCTTTAGAATCTACACCAAATTGGTGGCCTATATAATCCGGGCTAGAAAAACTAATGGCTAAAAAGTCAGTTTCTTCATTCTTACCTAACTTTTCATTTTCTATCGCTTCTTTGGCAAAATCGATTAAAATTGAATTTCCAAAAGGAGTAGCTTTGATCAGGTTATTTCCTCCATTCTGAACTTGAAGTGATTTCAGATCATACGGAAAGATTGCTTTTTCCATCCCTTTATAGGGTTGTTCATAATCATTATCATCCTCTATGCTCTCAGTATATTGATTGATTGAGTACAGGGTTTCCCACTTTCCTTTTAAATATTTTTGAGCATATTCCTTCTTATTAAAAGATTCTACCCATTTGGGCAGCTCATTCATATAATACGTGCTGGTAATAAACCTATTCTCAAACCAATACGCTGCATCCGCGGTATGACCTCCCGGTAAAATAGCAGACCTATCTTTTAAACTAATGGAGATTACTTTCCCTCTGTTCATTTGGGTCAATTGCAATTCATCGGTCAGTGTTGTGGTCAATAATCTTACAGGCGATTTATTTCCGCCTGACTCTCCGCCTACAGTTTGGTAAGAATCATCATCTACACAGTAGATTGATTTTTTAGCCTTTTTATCGTACCAATTGTTACCAATGATCCCATTTACACTAGGTGTACTTCCTGTATAAATTGCAGTATGGCCAACCGCCGTGTAAGTAGGAATGTAATTAAAATGAGCATTTTCGCAATTAAAACCATTATTCATCAACCTTTTAAATCCATCCTCCCCGTATTTATCATAAAATCTGGTCAGATAATCATAACGCATTTGATCTACTACTATTCCAACAACCAATTTTGGTCTTTCATCAACCAAATTAACCTGTGCAATGGAGCAAGTGGCAAAAAACAACAGAAGCCCAATTATAACTCTATTCATCATGTCATAAATTTTGTACAAATATAGCCAGACAAAATATTATTATTTTAAAAAATAAGATACTTCTTCATGCCTGCTCTTTTTTTAATATTTTAGCTCTTTCAATCTGCCATGAATTATTTAAAAAACATAGGGAAATATTTTATCATGCTGGGTCAGGTATTTAAAAGACCCCAAAAAGCAGCTATTTTTCGAGAAAATATTTTCAGAGAAATTGAAGAACTCGGTCTCAAATCCTTGGGAATCGTTGCGTTTATTTCCTTTTTTGTAGGTGGTGTTGTGGCCATACAAACCGGATTGAATGTGGATAATCCATGGATACCCAAATATTTAATAGGTTTTGCTACAAAGAGATCCATCATTCTTGAATTCGCCCCCACATTTATGTCAATTATTTTGGCAGGAAAAGTAGGTTCTTACATAACTTCCAGTATAGGAACCATGAGGGTAACCGAGCAGATTGACGCATTAGAGGTCATGGGAGTAAATACATTAAATCATTTGGTATTGCCTAAAATTATTGCCGCGGTTAGTTTTTATCCTTTTTTAGTTGTGTTAGCTATGATACTGGGAATTTTTGGCGGATGGGTTTCCGGTATAGTCACCGGCTTATTTTCTGTAAATGATTATGTGGAAGGTATACGATTAGATTTTAAACCTTATTTGATTCGGTATGCCCTTACAAAAACCATGGTTTTTGCATTTATTATTGCAACCATCCCATCCTATTTCGGATATTATGTCAAAGGCGGATCAATCGAAGTTGGAAAGGCAAGTACACAAGCCGTAGTTTGGACCAGCGTTGTGATTATTGTGTTTAATTATTTCTTAACTCAAATGTTGTTAGGCTGATGATTGAAGTTAAAAATTTATATAAGTCCTTTGAGGATAACCATGTTTTAAAAGGCATTAGTGCTACTTTTAAACAGGGAGACACTAGTTTGATTATCGGTGCCAGCGGCTCAGGAAAAACGGTATTTTTAAAGTGTCTTTTAGGCCTTTTTGATCCTGACCAAGGAGATATTTCTTATGATGGAAGATCTTATATAGAGATGGATATCAGCAAAAAAAGAGAGCTGAGAAAAGAAATGGGCATGGTTTTCCAGAGTGGCGCACTCTTTGATTCTGAAACGATAGAAGATAATATCATGTTTCCTTTAAAAATGTTTACTGACCAAACTAAAGAGGAAATGTTAGATCGGGTTAGTGTTGTTTTAAAAAGGGTAAATCTTGAAAACGTAAACAAAAAATTTCCGGCCGAATTATCTGGAGGAATGCAAAAAAGAGTGGCCATTGCAAGAGCTATTGTGATGAATCCTAAGTATTTGTTTTGTGATGAGCCCAATTCAGGCTTAGATCCTAGAACTGCGATCATTATAGATAACCTGATTAAGGAAATTACAGATGAATATCAGATGATTACTGTAATCAATACACATGACATGAATTCGGTCATGGAGATTGGAGAGAAGATCATTTTTTTAAAAGACGGTTTAAAAGTTTGGGAAGGATCTGATCAAACTATTTTTAAAACCGAAAACCAGGCTGTAACCGATTTTGTATATTCTTCAAATCTTTTCAAGAAAGTTAGAGAAGTCTATAACAAGGAAAATTAATTCATCCGTCTTAATTCAATAGATTTCAATCTCAGGCGTGATTCCATCCAAGCTTTTAATTTTTTGTCATTTTCCATTCTATCCTTATTACTAAGCTTATTGTCCCAGGATACATAAATCACATTAATCGTATCCATTTTCTCAAAATTAGTCACAAACTCGCGGGCGAAACCAATTTTTTCAAGATTCTCATAGTTAATCTTAATTTCGGAAACTACTTGGTCAAATAAAATATCGTTGTCATAATACTTTCTCAAATCTGATTCTAACTCCTTTATCCTCAAATCTTTTTCATGCAAACTCTCCTCTTTCGATGACAATATTTTGTTTGTGTTGATATACAAACTTTTAATTTCGTCAATATCGCTTCTGATAGCACTATCGTCTTGATTTTGAAGTACGGATAATTTTGTACCCGTTAGTTTATATACCTCTAACTGTTTATTCCACCTATCTATTTCTGTTTGCAGGTATGTCCGGCCAAAGACATACAAAGTAATTTCCTTATTTTCATAATCTATATTGTCCTTGTCTTCGCCAATAATATTAACCCCTTCATTTTTTAAATTATGAATAAATGAAGCAGCTCTGGAATTAAATTGATTCTGTAAAAAAAGTTGGTAAAACAAATAGATGCTAAAAGAAAAAATGACAAAGGCCAAAATTGAAGCGATCTGAGAAATTCGCCTTTGTTTAGCCTGATTTATGTATTTAATCATTGGGAAATTTAAATACTTCACCACTACGAAAGTTGCAAGAGCGATAAAAATGGAGTTGATCGTAAACAAAAACATCGCTCCTCCGAAATAGCTCAATTCTCCCGTTCCTAATCCAAAACCTGCTGTACATAGTGGAGGCATAAGAGCTGTGGCAATTGCTACACCGGCAACTGTGTTAAATAATGGTTTAGGTCTAGAGATAGCTACAATTAAGGCCAATCCACCCGCAACCGCTATGAGCACATCTCTCACATCAGGTTTTGTTCTGGCTAACAATTCCGGAGTTGCGTCTTGAAAAATTGGTATGCTAAAGAATAAGAACGAAGTGATTAAACTTAAGCCAACCATTATTCCTAAATTGATTAATGATTTGCGAAGCATGTCCATATCATTAACCGAAATAGAAAAACCAATTCCTTGAATTGGACCCATCAAGGGTGATATAAGCATGGCACCTATTACTACTGCCGTTGAACTTACATTTAATCCAATGGAAGCAATAAGGATCGAAAATACCAAAATCCAGGCCGTATGACCTTTCATTGATATTCCTTCAATGATTCGCTCATGTGTAGCGACTAAATCCGTGTTGTGTTTTAAATCCAACACTTCAATGAAAAAGTTTCTTAGATTTGAAAAAATACCTTTAACATCAGATTTAATCTCCTTCTCACTGTTTTCTACAGTCTTATCTTCTTTGGTACCCTCTTGCATATAAGTATAAAAATATTAAGGCCAAATTTATCAAAATTACGATCAATATTAGGATTGAATTGCCCTTGCAGAAATTTCTTTTATTTCCTGTTCATTTTCCTTCGGTAAAATGAGCAAAGTGTCATGAGTATCTACAATAATGAAATTCTCTAAACCCTTAATAACAACTCTTTTACCTTGTTGGGTGCTAATCATGTTTTTAAATGACTCTTCACTATAAACCTTCGCATTTACTATTGCATTCTGGTTTTGATCTTTTTTTAATTTATCATAGAGTGCTCCCCAGGTACCTAAATCGTTCCAGCCAAAATCTACAGGTAAGACAAAAACATTCTTTGCACCTTCCATAATTCCATAATCTATCGAAACATTCTCTGCCAAACCATAGTTTTGCTCAATAAAAAGATCTTCATTTGAAGAATTAAAATATTTAACCCCTTGACTAAAAAGCCTGAACATTTCACCCAAACTACTTTCAAAAGCATTCAGAACACTTTTTACGCTCCAAACAAAAATACCGGCATTCCACAAATAATCTCCTTCCTTTAAAAATTTCTTCGCCGTATCTACATCAGGTTTCTCGGTAAAATTTATCACTTCTTTAATTTCTTTTTCTGAATCTTTGTATCTAATATAACCATATCCTGTATTAGGATTTGAGGGTTCTATTCCTAAAGTCATCAAAATATCATTTTCTTCACATGCCTTGAATGCGGTAATTACATTTTCTCTAAATTGAGCTTCATCTTCTATGTAATGATCTGAAGGTGCCACGATCATGACCGCTTTTTCATTTAAACCTTTAATTTTAAGTGCACTATACAAAATACAGGGTGCTGTATTTCTCATTGCAGGTTCCGCTAAAATTTGGTTATCCATTATTCCGGGCAAATGCTTTTTTACAAGGGACTTATATGTTTTATTGGTTGCGATGAATATATTTTCTTTTGGGATAATTTTTGATAAACGATCATATGTTTGTTGAAGTAATGATTTACCCGTTCCCAACATATCGTGAAATTGTTTCGGATTTTCTTTTGTGCTCACAGGCCAAAATCTGGAACCTATTCCACCGGCCATAATTAGGGCATAATAGTTTTTATTCATTTTGAGATTGTTTTACTGTTTCTTCAAATATCACTAGTGCATTGTGGTGAAATAAATATTTCCTGTTTGATTTCAACTCGACACATTCAAATCTTGTTCTTCTTTTATTTCCTTTTTGATAGGCGATATTTTTGTAATAAAAAGTAGCGTTAGTCGGGATTTCATATATAAAACTTCCTTCTTTTGAATCATCTCTGTTCTTTAATGCTAAAGAAAGTTGAATATCAGAATCCGTTCTGGCCTTAGGATTTTTGAGGTACTTAGCCAAATTTACTAAAATATCTTCGGGAAAAATTACCGGATGTAAAAAGGGCAACATCAATCTTTGAAAATTTATCTTCCACTCTTTGCCATGTGGCTTGCTTCGCGGTAATTCTTTAAATGTAACCAAATGTGCCATTTCGTGGATCAACGTGATTAGAAAACGATACTTGTTCAGGTCGTTGTTAATGGTGATCTGATAATCACCGTTTTTCAATAGTCTGAAATCACCGTGTTTTGTTTTCCTTTTTGTAACTATAATCAAATGGAAATGGTGTGTATCAAGAAGTTTATCAACTCTTTCGACTGCCGCTTCCGGCAAATATTTAGCTAAAATCTCTATTCTTTTCTTCAATTCAACACTAATCAACCGCAAACATACAAAGAAATTTGAGACCTATTTTGAAGGAATTATGGCGTAGAATTGGATACCTCAATTACTTTTCCATTAAATAAATGGCCTTGCTCTATTGAGAAATCGGATATGTATTTTGCCATTTCTAAAGGAGTTATGCTCGCTTTAAATCCGGGAAAAGCATTTGCCAGCATCTCCGTTTGAACCGCTCCTAAGGCCAATACATTGAAGTTGATTCCAATATTGGCATATTCCTCGGCCAACAATTCAAACAAAGTTATTACCGCTCCTTTTGAAGAAGAATAAGCCGACAATCCAGCAAATTTTTTACTTCCTTGAATTCCACCCATACTGCTTATCGCCACGACGTGCCCTCCTTTTTTCATCAATGGCAAAATAATCTTGGTCAGCTCTGCAACTGCAAAAACATTTACTTTATATACATCCATGAAATCTTCTAGCGTGGTTTTAAAAAAAGGACGATGAACAAGTGCACCGGCATTGTGTATGACTACATCCACCTGTTTCCATAAAGAAAAAAGAAATTCTTTAAAAGCCTTCAAATCCTTCTTTTGCGTAATTTCCATTTCAAGAACAGTAATATTCTCGTGGGTTTTTTGTAATTTAATGATCGTATCCTTGTTTCTGGTAATCGCCAAAACATTATGGTTTTGCTCGCTTAACAGCCTTACCAATTCAAACCCTATACCTCTACTTGCTCCTGTAACTACAATATTCTTTGAATCCATTTTTTTATTTGTTTAGCTCCGTAAATTTAGTTTAAATTATTTTTTTATCTTGGCGGAAAAACCCACAATTATGCGACTATTTGTTATAACGTTATTTTTCTTTGTTTATTTAATCTCAAATGCACAAAATACATATTTGCATTGTGGGAAATTAATCGATGTAGAACAGAAAAAAGTATTAACCGAAATGACAATTGTTATCAGTGATAATAAAATTACTTCTGTTGCAAAGGGTTACCAAAATCCGTCTTCTAATAGTGATCAAATAATCGATTTGAAAGACAAAACCGTGTTACCTGGTTTAATTGACATGCATGTGCATTTAGAATCAGAGCAGCGTGCCTCAACCTATTTGGACAGGTTCACGATGAATGAAGCTGATGTGGCATTCGAAACTGCAAAAAATGCCATGACTACCCTAATGGCAGGGTTTACTACTGTTCGAGATTTAGGAGGCAGTGGTGTAAATACAGCATTGAGGAATGCAATCGACAAAGGGGTCGCAGAAGGACCAAGAATTTATTCCTGTGGTAAAGCGATAGGAACAACCGGTGGTCATGCGGACCCCTCTAATGGTATGAAAAAAAATATAGCCGGTAATCCCGGACCTGAGGAAGGCGTGATAAATGGCCCGGATGAAGGGAGAGCTGCAGTTAGACAGCAATATAAAAATGGGGCAAACGTGATAAAAATTACCGCAACAGGTGGTGTTTTAAGTGTTGCCAAAAATGGTCAAAATCCGCAATTTACAATAGAAGAGATAAAGGCCATTTGCGAAACAGCCAAAGATTACGATATGCATGTAGCTGCACACGCACATGGAGATGAGGGAATGCAGAGAGCAATTCTGGGAGGAGTAAAAACCATTGAGCACGGCACTTTAATGAGTGAAAAAACAATGGACTTAATGAAGGAAAATGATGTTTATTATGTCCCAACCATTACCGCCGGCAAGGAAGTTAGTGACAAAGCAAATATTAAAGGCTTTTATCCTGAAATCATTGCTTCTAAAGCGGCCGAAATTGGACCTAAAATTCAGGGAACCTTTCAAACGGCCTATAAAAAAGGCGTAAAGATTGCATTTGGAACAGATGCAGGAGTTTTTCCTCATGGCTTGAACGGAAAAGAATTTGCGTATATGACAGAGGTGGGCATGACACCTATGGAAACTTTGATCAGCGCAACGCTCACCAATGCAAAAGTTTTAAAAAATGAGCAGATTGGTATTATTAAAGCAGGAAAATACGCCGATATTGTTGCCGTGGCGGACGATCCCACTAAAAATATAAAAACCATGGAAAATGTCGTTTTTGTGATGAAAGATGGTAAGGTATATAAAAACGAATAAATATGAAACGGGCTCACCAGTTCGTTTTATTATCGAATTCAGAAATTTTGAAACATCCTGAAGATCAAAAATATCTCACCCAAAACATTTCTTCTTTAATTTTTGGATAACGAAAAAAATTATTCAAAATATTGATACGCCCCGGAATCGGGGTTTGTACGTCTGTCTTTACCCAATAAATCAAAAGGTACTTCTTGCGCTCTTAACTGATTTGCCTGGTTTATGGCGTCAGAATTCTCTCCTAAAAGAAAATTATTCTGCGAAATGTTGACAAAATCTGATGTCCCATTAAAAATATTATCTAAATAGTAGGTCGTATTTTCAAAATCGTAAAGAGGGTCTGAAGTATTGTTCGTACTCGAAAACCTAATCAAATCATTTTGAAAAAAATAGTTAAAAGACACACCTTCAATTCTTTCCAAAATCAATTCCTTATTTTGATTCCCGTCGATGATGCAATTGATGAAATCTGCCTGAATTAAATCATTGACAAAAGCGGTATTTTCTGAACCGGAAGACAAAAGAAAATTATTGATATAGAGTGTAGGAAATTGTCTAATGCTTTTATTCCAGTAATTCGCCAATGTACTATGAATAAACTGGTATTTCCCGCCAAAAGTACAAGCAACAGAGGCATTGCCATTGTTTGCAACCACTACGTTTTCTGCTTTTACATGTGCATTTCTCCCTAAAATTCCAAATGAAGATGTATTATAAATCTGAACATTTTTAAGAATTAGGCCGGGCTGATTTAAAGAAACTAGGGAATCTGTAACGATACCAATATCATTGTTTTTGATGATCACATTCTCCAAATAATTATTCACACTTCCTGCTCTTAACCAAATCGTAGACCATTGTCCGGGATTTTCTTTATATAGTTGATCCAATCGATCACCTTGCAAAACCACCTCTTCTCCTAACGCTCCAGTTATTTTCAAACTACCTCCCTCTTCTATGATCAATCCTGAATTTTGATGAAAGTAAATCTGCGTTCCCTTAGAAATTTGAAGGGCATTTCCGGTCGAAACTCCGGCAAAACCATAAATCACATAAGGTTTGTCATTATTCCATTGCTGGTTTCCGGCAAGATAAAAACCTTCTACAGCAATAGAATTACCGTCATCATCAATACCAATTTCAATTGTTTCCTTAATGCCATCCCTATCTTTTTGTGGAAATAAAAAATGTGCATCTTGAACCAAAGTCACCAGTTCAACTTTTTGTGGGTCATTTTCTGATGAAAAAATAATTTGGTCTATGTATAATGGATTAGAAACTTGATTAAAGTCTATTGTGGCTTCAACAAAAACAAACAAACTGTCTTTGGCCAGTATGTCTATGTCCTCTATTTTATTTCCTGAAACACCATCAACATTGAGTCGATAAAAAGATGTATTTCCTCTCTCTAAATAAATTGAAGGAATTCTGAGATTTTGATTGCTCTTATTGTATACTTTTAATACCCTGGTGCTCGAACTTGTATTAGTAAAAACTGTATCTAAAAAAAGTGTATCTCGAGAAAAAGTAAGTGAACCCTTATTAATTGTTGTATCAAAATCACTCGATAAACAAGCTGAGAACAGGATAGATATAACTATGGAAACAAAGGCATACTTCATACACCTATTTTTTGACTAACCTGATCTCAAAAACCTTATTCCATTTCTTACCGGTAACAAATAAACGATCATTTTTCTCATCATAGGCAATACCATTCAGAACATTATCATCTCCCGTCTGACCAGCCAGATCTTGTAAGCCTTTTAAATTCGCGATCCCTTCAATTGCACCCTTTTCAGGGTCAATCATCAGAATAGAATTCTGTTGCCAAATATTGGCGTAAATTTTTCCATTCACAAATTCAAGTTCATTTAAATTTTCAGCCTTTCGTTTGTCTGTATAAGCTTCAATGAATGATTTTTCGGTCAAATCTTGGCTGTCGAGGAACCAAATTCGTTCAGTACCATCAGATTTGATTAATTGCTCATTGTTATGGGTAAGTCCCCATCCCTCCTTGCTTTGATTGTATTTAAAAGTATCAATCACTTTCAAAGTGGCAAGATCGTAAATAAACCCAAGTCCCTTTTTCCAAGTCAATTGATAAATCTTTTCATTTTTGATGGTAAGTCCCTCGGCGAAATATTGCTTGTCGACATCTACTTTTTGTAATACTTTACCGGTTTCCAACTCTACTTTCCTCAAACTTGATTGACCGTATTGACCCGTACTTTCATAAATAAAACCCTCATGAAACTCAAATCCTTGAGTAAATGCCAGTGCGTCATGTGGATATTCCTTCACAATTTCATATTTATAAATCGCAGGGGGAGATGCGGCCATAAAATACACTGAATTTGTCAGTACTTTTTTTTCGCCTTCGAAATAAACAGTGGCAGAAAGTGCTTGTTTCCCTAATTTCATGTTCGAAATATCGGCGGGTAGATCTTTTAATTCTTTACCGTTCAAGAAATATTGAACAGAATCAATTTTATTTTGATTTTTTTCAACAACCTCTATCGATAATTTTTCATCTATTTGAATCATATTAGGCGACTTGAGTTCTAACTTGTACTTATTACTGCAGGAAAATAACAGAATAGAGATACAAACTAGAAAAAAGGACTTTGTAAAATTCATAGGAAATAAAAATTCAAATAATACAAATAATTGTTTGAGAATTAAAAATTATGCTTAAATTTGCAAGCCAAAAATAGCAACAGCTGTTTTCATTTTTTAATGAAGCGAAAGTATAAAATTAAAATGAAATTACGATGAGAAAAGGAATTCATCCCGAAAATTATAGATTAGTAGCCTTCAAAGACATGTCAAATGAAGAAGTGTTTATTACGAAGTCTACTGTAGATGTGAAAGAAACAATTGATATTGACGGAGTGGAATATCCATTAGTGAAATTGGAAATTTCAAGAACTTCTCACCCGTATTACACTGGTAAGATGAAATTGGTCGATACCGCCGGTAGAATTGATAAGTTCAGATCAAAATATGATAAATTCAAGAAGTAATCTTGAATTTCAATACCTTACAACTGTTAAAATCCTCCTAAAAACTAGTAGGATTTTTTTTTTGACATTTTTTTTCTTACTTTTACCCTATATCAACCCCCCTTACAAAATATATCCCCTCATAATGCGTTTTAATTAATATGCCTTTTGGCTTAATTAATCTATTTATGTTGACAAACGAGGTGACTATAAAAAGAGAATTTTTTCTTTCTTGTTTATTTATTGAGGATATGATTTCGAACTACATTCAGGAAATGTTTGGCGAAACCATCACTAAAAAAGTACTTGGAGATGAAAAGTTATTCTCTACTTTCAGCGAAAAAATTGAATTTTTGATGGAAGTTGGTAATTTTTCTATCATCGATAACAGCAAATTATCGGTATTTAGAGAGATTCGAAGGGAATTATTGGTGAGCGATGATACAGATTCTTTAGAAGACAGTTTTACATCACCCGATAACAATGATGATTTTTTGCTCATTCTGTATCCACAAGGAGATTTCTTGCCTAGAAATGAGAAGTTAACAGTGGCTTGTTACAAGTTATTAGATGACGTATCTCAATTGGTTTCAAACTTTACTTCGAAAAAAGAAATCAAACTTAACACCGAAAATAATTTAGTATCAAAAGTACAATCAGGTGCAGGAAGATTTAGTAGAGTCGCTATGTTCTTCTCTCTATTTTTGTTTAAATAAAATATAAGTTAACAGTTTAGAAAAGATCGCAAATGCGATCTTTTTTTTATTTTAGACCATGTCAAAAATTTTTCGCCAAGCCGTTATGGCAGTCATTTTAAATGATGAAGGCAAAGTATTAATAGGCTATTCCCCTCGTGACAAGAGTTATAAGTTCCCACAGGGCGGATTGGAACCCGATGAAGACCTTATCACCGGAATAAAACGTGAACTGCGTGAAGAATTAGATTATCATCTTCACGAGCAATATATTCTTTCTATCTATGAAGAAAAGATAAATTACCCTTTCCCTCCGGATTGTCATCCTGTTTGGATGGGTCAAGAATTAGCTATTGTCAAAATACGTTTTGACCATACAACAAACACCATTCCCCAAGATGACGAGTTCGACGAGCTTCATTGGATTTCTCCAAATGAAATTCACAAGTTTAATACAGAATACAGAGCAAATGCATATCGCAGAGCTCTAGAAATAGCCGGATTGATCTAGTTTTCAATAATATAAAACTCAGGATATAACGGATCAAAGGTGTCTAGTAATAATTTGACAAAACTGCTCCCGTTCTCTTCGTAAAAAGTAGAAAAGTTAGCAACTCTTTCCTGTAAAGAACCATTTGGGAATAATTCGTTCTTAAGCAATTCAATTCGTTCAACCAACTCTTTTTGTTTACGAGCTTCGGCTCTAAGTAGTTTTTTTTCAAGATTAGCCAGGCCGTTTAATTGCTTTTTATGTTGAGCTTTTACAGCACCTAAAAAAGATTTATCGGTATGATTTGACAAGGATTCTAAATCTGTAAACATTTTTTCCAATGTTGCCTTTTGCTCGGAAAAATCAATTTTAATGGAAGATTTTTCCTTTACCTTCAATTTAATTAATTCATGAGTTGGCAAAAAAAGTTCTTCTGCAGTGATATGCAGTTTCTTCAATTTATCACTTTGTTTTTTTGTGAGGATCAAAGCCGAGTTTCTCAGTAATAAAATTGGAAAAGGAATTTTTTGCGAATCAAAGAAGTCTTTTAACTGAAACCAATAGGCCAGCTCACCTCCTCCTCCAATATAACAAAGATTAGGTAAAATCACCTCTTGATACAAGGGGCGTATCAAAACATTTGGACTGAATTTTTGAGGAAAATTTTCTAATTCTGCTAAAATTTGTCCTTTCGTAAATGTCATATTTGTTCCATATACCCTATACAGTCCCTCCTCCGCTACAATACGCTCTCGGAGACCATCTTCTATATAAAACAAATTTATCTCCCTTGGGTTTACCTGAATTCCATATTGTTCATTCAACCGTTCTGAAGTATCTAAAACCCGAGCTGAGCAGGTGTTTTCCAGCAACTCTTCGCGCATATATGGCTGAAAAAGCTGTTTAAGGCTTCCGTCATCTCCATCGATAATAACCAAACCTTCTTCACCAAAAAGTTCATTTGCTAAAAAACGCGTTGCAGCTGCCAAGTTCACATGTTCTAAATATGCCTTCTCAAATAAGTTTTGTAATGCTTTGGCATGATCACTTTTCCCCAATAAGGAAGAGAATTTATCAAAGACGAAATCTAAACCCTCATTACTCATTCTGCCGACAGGGCCTCCTGAATTTCTCTTCCATTCAATTCTTTCATTTTTATATCTGAAAAAATTAATCTCTTCAAAATCATGATCCTCAGTAGCCATCCAATACACAGGCACAAAATTGAAGTCCGGATAATCCTTTTTCAATTTTTTACACAAATTGATCGCAGTCGTAATTTTATATAAAAAGTAAAGAGGGCCCGTGAACAAATTTAATTGATGGCCGGTTACCACCGTAAATGTTTTGTTATCAGACAACAAGTCAATATTGAATTTGGTCAATTTTGACACATCATATTTTACGTATTGTGCCTTTAAACTTTTTACAAGTGTTCTCCTGTTTTCCTCTGGATAGGTACCATACTTCTCGAGAATTTGATCTTTAAATTCTCCTATGGTTTGAAAATGATTGAAAAATGATTTTATATTCTCGCTTTGATCTAAATAATCGCGAATAATTTTGGTCGAATAGCCCGTTTTATGATGAGGTAAAGTAGAAAAATTCAAATCTATTGAAATATAATATTTACGTAAAAATACGTTTTTATCTTCAAAATTTTCTATTCTTTTAGGGTCCCAAAGTGTCTATACACGAACAGGTATTCCATAGAGATCAAAATCACTAGCCTCGGTAATCTCAATATCAATAAATTGCCCTATTTGAATATAATGATCTTTAGCATCTACCAACACCTCATTGTCAACATCAGGACTGTCAAATTCTGTTCTGCCTACAAAATAATCTCCTTCTTTCCTGTCAAAAATGCATTTGAAAATTTTACCGATCTTTTCCTGATTCAAATCAAAAGAAATCTGGCTTTGAATTTCCATTAATTCATTTACTCTTCTTTCTTTTACTTTTTCAGGTACATCATCTTTCAACAAATATGCAGTCGTATTTTCTTCGTGTGAGTAAGCAAAACAACCCATTCTATCAAATTTAGAATCGATGACAAATTGTTTTAACTCTTCAAATTGTTCATCTGTTTCCCCAGGATAACCAACAATTAGGGTAGTACGCACTGCCATATTGGGTACTTTCTCACGAAATTTGGCTAATAATTGTTTGGTTTTTTCAGCTGTTGTTCCTCTTTTCATAGACTTCAATATATCAGAATTGATATGTTGAAGAGGGATATCGATGTAATTACAAACCTTTGGTTCATTTCTCATGACATCCAAAACATCTAATGGAAATCCTGTTGGGAAAGCATAGTGTAATCTGATCCATTCAATCCCATCTACTTTAGCCAATGCCATAAGTAATTCTGCTAATGCTCTTTTTTTGTAAATATCCAACCCGTAATAAGTCAAATCTTGAGCAATTAAAATCAACTCTTTAATGCCTTTCTGAGCCAACTTTTCAGCCTCTGTCACCAAATCTTCAACGGGAGTTGAAATATGCTTTCCACGCATTAAAGGAATAGCACAAAAAGAACAAGGTCTATCACAACCCTCTGCTATTTTCAGGTAGGCGTAATGTTTTGGTGTGGTGGTAAGGCGTTCTCCCACCAATTCATGTTTATAATCAGCACCGAGTGCTTTTAGTAAGTTGGGTAAATCATGCGTACCAAAATAACTATCTACATCCGGAATTTCCTTTTCTAAATCCGGTTTGTAACGCTCGCTAAGACAGCCGGTAACAAATACCTTATCTACTTGACCCAATTCCTTTTTTTGTGCATAGTGTAAAATGGTATTGACAGATTCCTCTTTGGCTTTTCCTATGAATCCACAAGTGTTAATAACAACGATATTTCCTTCATCATTTTCATCTTCATGTACAACTTCTTTGTGATTGGCTTTTAGTTGTCCCATTAAGACCTCACTGTCATATACATTTTTAGAGCAACCCAAAGTAACAACATTGATCTTATTCTTCTTCGTGGATTTTGTCCTCATACTACTATAAATTGTGTGATTACTTTATTTTAAAACCAAAGTTTAGTTTTCCTATTATTTAAAGAATGAGTCAACAAATTCAACTTTATCGAACATTTGCAGATCATCGACTCCTTCGCCAACTCCAATATATTTTACCGGAATTTTGAACTGATCCGAAATTCCAATTACCACTCCCCCCTTTGCAGTTCCATCTAATTTTGTGATAGCCAAAGCGGTAACTTCGGTCGCTTTTGTAAATTGCTTCGCTTGTTCAAAAGCATTTTGTCCGGTAGAACCATCTAAAACCAACAGTACCTCATTCGGCAGATCGGGTTTTATTTTTTGCATCACTCTTTTGATCTTTGATAATTCATTCATCAAATTCACTTTGTTATGCAATCGACCTGCTGTATCTATAATTACGACATCCGCATCCTGTTTTACAGCAGACTGAACCGTATCGTATGCAACGGAAGCCGGATCACTTCCCATATTTTGTCTCACTAAGGGTACACCAACACGATCTGCCCAAATTTGTAATTGATCGATTGCTGCAGCGCGAAAAGTATCGGCAGCCCCAAGAACCACAGACTTACCTTCTTTCTTGAATTGAGCCGCCAGTTTACCAATGGTGGTTGTTTTACCCACGCCGTTTACTCCTACGACCATGATTACATATGGTTTTGGCAAACTATCAATGGTATCTGTGCTTCCTCCTTTTTCTGACTCAATTAATAAAGCTGTGATTTCTTCTCTTAATATTCTATTGAGCTCATCTGTACCAAAATATTTATCTTTCGCTACTCGCTTTTCAATTCTTTCTACTATTTTTAAAGTGGTATCCACTCCCACGTCGGAGGCGATTAAAATTTCTTCCAAATCATCTAAAACCTCTTCATCTACTTTTGATTTACCAACAATGGCCTTTGATAATTTATTTAAAAAGGACGTACTGCTTTTTTCTAAACCTTTATCTAAAGTCTCTTTTTTTTCTTTGGAAAAAATCTTTTTGAACAAACTCATTTTGATCGTAATTAGGGGTCAAACGAATAAAAAATGGGACCAATCCCAGGGTCATCTTTTTATTGAAAAAAGATTACAAATATAAAAAAGAAAAAGCTACCTTCTTGACGGAAAGTAGCTTTCTTATATTTTTAAAGTAAGAGATTATTTCTTATTTAAGAAGTCATTTACTTTGTCAGGATCCATGATGCTTTCTTCGAAAGTGTAAGCCCCTGATTTAGGCGACTTCACCATTTTGACAACTTTAGTCAATCTTTTCGAACCTGTTTGTAACGATGCTACTGCTTTCTTTGCCATGATCTTATTATTTTATCTCTTTGTGAACAGTTACTTTCTTCAGAATTGGATTAAATTTCTTCAATTCCATTCTGTCCGGAGTATTTTTTTTGTTTTTCGTAGTAATATACCTGGAAGTTCCAGGCTGTCCAGAAGTTTTGTGTTCTGTACATTCTAATATCACTTGGATCCTATTTCCTTTGCTCTTCTTTGCCATTTCTTTTTATTTTTTCAAATAACCATTAGCTTTTGCTTCTTTGAGCACAGCATCGATTCCTTTTTTGTTAATAGTTTTCAAAGCATTGGCAGAAATTTTCAAAACAACCCATCTATCCTCTTCGGGAAGATAAAAACGCTTTTTAAGCAAATTAACCTTAAATTTTCTTTTTGTACGATTTAACGCATGCGACACGTTGTTTCCAACCATCGCTCTTTTTCCTGTAAGCTCACAAACTCTTGACATCTCTAACGTATTTAATGTAGATTCAAAACGAGGTGCAAAAATAACATTTATTTTGGATGTAGCAAACTATTTTTTAATAGTTTTTTTTTATTTCATTCTTTAGCATTTCTAAAGCTTTGTTCGCAGCTTTATTGATCACTTTTTCTCTTGGTCTTCCAAAATTAAATTCTTCAACCAATACGCCTTCTTTAGAAGCAATGGCAATAAAAACAGTACCGACAGATTGATCGGTTTCATCTATTCCGGGACCGGCATTTCCCGTTGTAGAGATGGCATAATCTGTTTGAAAAATTTTTCTGCATTGCACAGCCATATCTTTGGCTACCTCGGCACTCACTACAGAATATTTATCTATCAATTCTTTGGAAACCCCTAAAACTTGCCGTTTGATTTCTTTTGAATAAGCAATGACCGATCCTTTATAGAAATTTGATGCCCCCGGAATTGCGGTAATCATTTGAGCAATTTTTCCTCCCGTGCAACTCTCTGCTGAACTCAGTGTTATTTTATTCGTTTTGCAAATTTTATGAATAACCTGCTCAATATTTTCGGCTTCTTCATAACCTACGAAAATATCTGCCAATAATTCTTCGAGCTTTTTCATTTGATCATCAATGGATACCTTGAGCTCTGCCTGATCAAAACCTTTTCCACTTAACCTTAATCTCAATTTTCCAAAAGACGGTAAATAAGCCATTTTAATATGCTTCGGTAATAAACTTTCCCAAGAATCAAGTCTTTCGGCAACTCTACTTTCACCCAAACCATAGGTCTGCATGGTTTTATGTATAATAAAAGGGAGCTTTAAAGATGATTGTAATTTAGGAATTACGGTTTCTGACATTAATCCTTTCATTTCAAATGGAACCCCGGGCAGGGAGACTACGATTTTCCCATTTTCATTGAACCACATTCCGGATGCAGTACCATATCTATTTTTTAATACAATTGATTTTGAGGGTAACATTGCTTGATGATCGTCCAAATGAGTAACTCGAATACTGATCCTAGAAAATAATTGTTTAATATGTTCTGCAACCTCAGGTCTATAGGACAACTCATCATCGAAGTATTCTGCTAAGGTGTTCTTTGTTATATCATCTTTTGTAGGGCCCAAACCACCTGTTATAATAATAATATCCACATTTCTTTCAGCTTCTTTCAGGGTCTTTATGATATGTTCCTTATCGTCCTGAACAGAAGTAATTTGATATACAGAAATACCTATTTCATTCAATCGTTCGGCAATCCATTTAGAATTGGTATCCGTTATTTGACCAATTAAAATTTCATCTCCTATTGTAATTATTTCTGCTGTCAAGGTCTTATTTTTTAGTTCGTGCAAAGATACGCTTGTATTTTCACAAAATGAAAACAATGCTCAGTTCTCATTATGCGGCCTAATCAATAAAATGTTTATATTACGTTCTTAAAATTCTAAACCGAATTCATGAAAAAAGTTTTTTTACTTATAGCTCTTTGCTTTTCCATATTCGTATCCTCCCAATCAGAACAAAGTCTCGTTGAAAGTACGGTAACCAAGAATAAAATTGAAGGACAAATTTATTTTTTGGCATCTGATGAATTGAGGGGAAGAAAAACCGGGACACCTGAAATTGATATCGCTGCCTCCTATTTAGCCACTGCATTTAGAAGTTTTGGCGTAGAACCTGTAGATAAAGAAAATAGTTATTATCAAAATATCCCTTTTGAAAAAACCAGCGTTTCCCTGAACAAATCAATTAAAATTGGCAAAGATTTATTTGATGAATTTATTTTTTTTGATAGAGAAAATTTAAATGTAAAAAGTGAGGCAATGTATATGGGATTTGGTTTAGCCGAAGACTATAACAATAAGGATGCCCGTGGCAAAATAGTTCTCGTACAAAGCGGATCTTCAGATAAAAATGATTGGAGAACTGCTTATAGAATGAGAAAAGAAAAACTGCGCCTTGCCAAAGAGAATGGTGTTTTGGGCATAATTGAACTGATTTCTATTGAAGATGACATATGGTCAAGGCTTGATCATAATTTTAGCGATGAACAATTGGGTGTAAAAAAGGAAAAAACTCAAAATGAACCGCTTTATTTTTGGCTTAGAACTAACAAAAAAACCGGCACATTACTCCAAAGTCAAAATCCATATCCCACAGAAATCATAGTAGAGGGAATTAAAAAAGAAATTGTGTATTCCAAAAATGTGGTTGGAATTGTAAAAGGAAATGATGATAAATTAAAAAATGAATTTGTTATCTATTCAGCACATTATGACCATAACGGTGTTGGAAAGCCAAATTCATCAAATGATTCTATTTATAACGGAGCCCGCGATAATGCGGTTGGAACAGTTACCGTACTCAGCGCAGCCGAAAACATTGCTAAATATCCCACAAAAAGATCAGCACTTTTTATTCTTTTTACGGGCGAAGAAATGGGCTTATTGGGCAGCCAGTACTATGCTGAGCACCCGCTGGTTCCATTAAATCAAAGTGTATTTTGTTTTAATAGCGACAACGGAGGTTACAACGATACTTCCAAAGCCACAATTATTGGTCTTCATAGAACTTCGGCTGCAAAACACATTCTCTCTGCTGCAAAAATTTTTGGTTTAAATGCCATTGACGACCCTGCGCCAGAACAAGGCCTTTTTGACAGATCCGATAACGTTAGTTTTGCCGCAAAAGGAATTCCGGCACCAACTTACAGTATGGGTTTTAACTCTTTTGACGAGGAGATAAATAAATACTACCATCAGGTCACCGACAATCCTGAAACACTGGATTATGATTATTTGGAAAAGTTTTTTAGATCTTACGTTTTAACTTGTCGATTAATTGCCAATGATCCCGAAACACCCTTTTGGATTAAAGGCGATAAATACTATGAAGCAGGCCTAAAATTATACGAGAAAGAATTGGCAAATTAACTGTTCTTCCAATTTTTGTAAGGATTTCTTAGTAGCTCCGAATTGTAGAATTTGATTTGCCCCGTTACTTCCTCGCCAAGCCAAGAGGGCTTTACAAATTCTTCCTCTTCGGAAACTAATTCAATTTCCGCAATAACCAAACCTTCATTTTCTCCTTTAAACTCATCTACTTCAAACAAATGATCTCCCTGTTTGACCATGTATCTTTTCTTTTCAATTTTACCCGGTTCGCAAATATCAAAAAGTGCTTGGGCTTCTTCCACTGGTATTTTTTTCTCCCATTCAAACCTTTTAACTCCTGTTTCATTCCCAATTCCTTTTATAGTAATTGTACCTGACTCACCGTTAATTCTAACACGAACATTTCTTTCCGGAACCGAAGACAAATAACCTTGCTTGATGTCAAAAACTTTCTCAGCCAAGCCTCTAAAGTTGTTATTCTTCACTAAAAATTTTCTTTCAATTTCCTGTCCCATTTAATCATATATTTTTCAGCGCTTTACTCAATTTAGCACCTTTCTCTAAATTCATTCTTTTTCTAAGGTTCTTAATAACTTCTTTTACTTCTTCGCTTGTGGAGTTCATAATTATGGCAATATCTGTATTTTTATAATTTGTCCTTATCAAAGAGGCAATTTTTTTTTCAAATTCTGTCAATCCCAAATATTTTTGATCTAATTTTTGATAAAATTCATCTTCAGTTTCTTTCAAATATTTTTGGAGCAAAATTCTATCTTGTTTAGAATCCAGAATCTTAAAAATTATCTGATCCATTTTATCGATCCGTTTTTTACTTTGATCTGAAAGTACATCCCTATCTATATCTTTCAATAAAGCTTTGAGCTGCTTTAATAAATCGTTCTTCTTAACTATATTAAGTGCTAAACTTCGCTGCTCAATGTTCTTTCTTTCATTTTCTTTAATGAGATCTGCGGCAACAAGCTCCTTTAATCGAATTTCATTTTCCAACATTTTTTGCTGAACATCATATTTTTCCATTTGCCGGGCAAAAATCTCCTCTCTCGCTTTAGTATTTTGTTTCAACAACCTGATAAGCAGATAAATAACTAAGATCAACAGTAAAACTGTACTCACCCAAAAAATAGGTTCGGAAACATCGACTAGATCTAAATATTGATTTGTTGATTTTAAATCATCTCGATCAGTGAAAATTTCCAGGCGGGTACCAGAGGTCACCTGAATTTTGAAAACATTACTGATTATGAATAGAGCGATAAAAGTTAGAAATCCAGCCATGATTGGCGTAAGTATCCAACCGACAAATATTTTGCCTATAACATTTGTCTGAATATTTCTTCCTCCTTTTAGTAATCCAATACCTACAATGGCACCGATAATGGCTTGTGAACTCGAAACAGGAACCAACGGAATTGGTGGAAGGCCTATATACGTTACCAAATGAGACAACCAAGGAGACGAAAAGACAAAAAGAACAAGGGAATGGGCCAACACAACAATTAAGGCCGTTTCGGAATTTAGTTTCATTAAAGAACTGCCAACCGTCTGCATTACTTTTTTTGAATACGTAATTATTCCCGCGGCAATGGACAGACCTCCGAGTAAAAATAAAACTTGAATAGAATTCAAAGTAAAAAATCCAAAATCGAAGATGAGCTTTGGAACTGATGGCACAAATACACCAACCACATTTGCTATATTATTGGCACCCAAACTAAAAGAACCAAAAGCTCCAACTATAAATAAACTAAACTTGATAAAGGCATCTAAACGAAGGATATGAATCTTGCTTTTTTGCAATACTTTTTTGGTGAGCAAATACAACAAAACAGCAAATATCCCACCTAAAACAGGTGCAGTAAACCATGTGCTTACAATTTTTATTAACTCTTTAGATTCTATGGGATTATGTGTGTAAAAGTTCCAACCAATAATTCCTCCTACAATTGCTTGTGAAGTAGATACAGGTAGCTTTGCTTTTGTCATCCAATAAACAGTCAATCCAGCACAAAGTGCCACAGTAAAAGCTCCGCCAATTGCATCAACTGCCCCAAGTTTACCGAGGGTTTCAGCACCCCCAAATCCTTGTAATACAGATCCTAAGACAACAAATATTGAAGCGACAATGGCTGCATCTCTAAACTTGATCATTTTTGAACCTACGGCAGAACCAAACACATTTGAGGCATCATTTGCTCCCAATGTCCACCCCAAAAAAAGACCGCTTGTCAAAAAAAACAGGAACATAAAAGAGGTCGTTTACATTTTAATTTTTATCACCAAGGAAGATAATTGATGGGCTAATATTTTAGCCTTGTCAGACATTGACTCAATATTATTTACAAAATATCTGAGGTGAACCTTTTCTGCCAATTGCAAAGAATTCATTTCATGAAAGATCTTCTTCTTTGTCTTATTCGCATAGGCCGTGCACTCTCTATTGTAAAATAGCACTTTTTGAACTTTATCTTTAACCTCATTGGGTGAAGTAAAAAAAATTCTGGCGGCAGGAATAACGTCTTTAACAGAATTCGATGCTAAATTATTCAGTTCTATAAAATCACTTTGGAGGCTTTGCGGAATATGTGGATTTTCAACATCAAACTGGGTAAGTACATTATTTGCAATATCGATCAGGTCATCAGCATTCTCCAATAGAAGCACAATATCTCCGGCATAATTTGGCATAAGTGCATGCTGGTAAAAATCATTTTCTATTTTTCTTTGAATTCCATCAGCCTCCTTTTCTAACTGATTCAAGGCATGTAAATTTTGACCGAATTGAGGCAAATCGTTTCGTAAGTAATGGGCAATTCCGGTAGAAAAATTAAGTGAAGCTGTTTCTATCTTATCGAAAAACTCATCTATATCAAAAGCTACTTTTTTAGAGCGTTTAAGAATTTTAATCATGACCTTTTTTTTGTTAAGGTATGAAAAAATGGGAAAATGTTGTTCCGAATTTTAATGCTAAAACGGAATTTTCACTACCTGACTTTGATAGAAAAAAGTGTTTTTTGATTCAGTTTTCCTTCCAATGTATCACCCGTCATTACCTGGGCCACACCTTCAGGAGTTCCTGTAAAAATGATATCTCCCTTTTTCAAAGTAAAAAACTGAGAAACATAGGCTATGATCTCATCTATTTTCCAGAGCATATTTTTGGTATTCCCATCTTGAACAATTGATCCATTTTTATACAGTTGAAAGGAAAGATCTTCGAGATCAAGGCCTGATTTATCAATGAAATCTCCTAAAACAGCACTTCCGTCAAAACCTTTAGCTTTCTCCCAAGGTAATCCTTTACTTTTGAGCTCATCTTGAACATCCCTTGCCGTAAAATCTATTCCTAAGGAAATTTCATCATAATATTTATGTGCAAATTTGGGATCTATAAATTTTCCTACTCGATTGATCTTCACCAATACTTCTATTTCATGATGTATATTCTGAGAAAATGAAGGAAGTACAAAGGGTTGCTTTGGCTGAAGAATCGCCGAATCCGGCTTTAAAAAAATAACTGGATTTGCGGGTCTTTCATTTTTTAACTCCTCAATATGTTTTACATAATTTCTTCCTATACAAATGATTTTCATGTTTTATTGTTTGTTCGTTTTGAGAAATAAACTTGTGAATGGATAAAATATCTTAAAAAAAGACCCTTATGGGATCCACTTTATATTTTTAAAATTAGGTTTTCTTTTTTCAATAAAAGCGTTCCTACCCTCTTTGGCTTCTTCTGTCATATAGGCCAATCGAGTAGCTTCGCCGGCAAAAACCTGTTGACCAACCATTCCATCATCTGTCAAATTCATCGCAAATTTGAGCATTTTAATTGAGGTTGGAGATTTTTCCAAAATTTCTTGAGCCCATTCATAGGCCGTGCTTTCCAATTCTGCATGCGGTATAACCGCATTCACCATTCCCATTTCTAAAGCATCCTGGGCAGAATAATTTCTTCCTAAAAAAAAGATTTCTCTGGCTTTTTTCTGACCTACCATTTTCGCCAAATAGGCCGATCCGTATCCTCCGTCAAAACTGGTTACGTCTGCGTCAGTTTGTTTAAAAATAGCGTGTTCTTTACTCGCTAAAGTAAGGTCACAAACTACATGCAAACTATGTCCACCACCTACCGCCCAACCCGGTACAACTGCAATCACAACCTTTGGCATAAAACGAATCAAACGCTGTACTTCTAGTATATTCAACCTGTGCATTCCATCTTCCCCTACATAACCTTGGTGACCTCTGGTTTTTTGATCTCCACCGCTACAAAATGAATAAACACCATCTTTTGGGGAAGGACCTTCAGCTGAAAGAAGCACAACTCCAATACTTGTATCCTCCTGAGCATCATAAAAAGCCTGATATAATTCTGCTGTCGTTTTTGGTCTGAAAGCATTTCGAACTTCCGGTCTGTTAAAAGCAATTCTGGCAACACCATTTGCTTTTTTGTAGGTTATATCTTCAAATTCTTTAACTGTTTGCCAATTCACTTCCATAAAAAGATTTCTTTGAGATAATAATTCAACCAAATTTTCGTTGAATCATTGAGTTTCTGCGACGAAATTAAACATTTTTACGCAAGAAAAATTTAATTTGTACGGTACAAATCAATTGAAACATGAAGAAAATCGCCTTGTTTTTACTTCTGACCTGCTTTTTCGCGAAGGGTCAGGAAAGTATTTCTGTTAAAAAATTTAATTCTGCACTTCTAAATACGGAGAGATATTTAAAAATATATGTGCCGGAGTCTTATGCAACTAATCCGAATAATACTTATCCTGTTGCCATTGTTTTAGATGCGGAATACCTTTTTGATATTTATGTAGCCAACGCTAAAATTTTTGCTGCTGAAAAAAATGCTCCGGAACAGATTGTTGTCGGCATTTTTCAGAACCAAGGAGGAGAAAGATCAAGCGACTGTGACTTTAGTGTAGACACTGGTCTTCCGACAGAAGAAAGCACCAGGTTTTACGGATTTATAAGACAAGAACTTATCAATTTTATTGACGACAATTACCGAACATCACTTTTCAAGACCATTGTTGGGAACACTTTAACGGCAAATTTTGCGAATTACTTCTTCTTGGAACCCAATCATATTTTTAATGCGTATATTATTATTAACCCAACTACACACGCGAGTATGCCGGAAAAACTTGAAGCTAAATCGCAAAGTTTAACCGATCAAATTTTTTACTATTTGTGTAACAGCAACAACAATAGTTCTGACAATAAAAAGGAAATCAATAACATTAATAACATGTTAAAACTATCCGAAGTAGAGTCGTTTCATTACAAATTTGAAAATTTTGAAAACAACTCTAAACCGGCAATGATGGGTCAGGCAATTCCGAGTGCCATGGATATGATCTTTGCATTATTTTCATCCATCTCCAAGGAAGAATTTGACGCCAATATTGCAGATCTGTCTCCACCAGAAGCCATCGCTTATTTAGAGAAAAAATATGTCGAAATAGAATATTTGTTTGGTTCAAATATGAAAATTAGAGAATCTGATATTTTTCGTGTGGAACCTGTGGTAATTGACAAAGAAAATGGTGATTATCTAGAAGAGTTTGGTAAAATGATATTGAGATTATATCCTGAATCTCCTATTGGCGATTATTATATCGGATTATATTATGAAACAGGCTACGATTACAAAAAGGCTTTGAAATACTATAAAAATGGATATGCAAAAATTGGTGCAGACAACCCCAATGCCGATGCTTATTATGGAAATATAGAAAGAGTTTTAGAAAAACAAAGGGCTCAAAAATTAGGACTACCGGTTGATGGCGAAAATAACGATGAGCCTATTGAAGATGAAGGAAATGAAGAAGACCAAGGGAATTAAATAAAAAAACTCCGCTTTTGCGGAGTTTTAAGTTTGTATAAAGAAGTAATTCCGAATTCCTTACATTGCAAATAATAAAATGATACTCTTCTTTTTAAAGGATTCGATGAACCGAGGGCTTTAATGTTACACTTTTCTTTTAATCATTCTGGACGAAGAGTATTATATTCTTCATCACTCATTTTAAAAAATTTTTGCTTTGTATTAATATTCCCAATTTTCGTGAAAGACCATTTTCAAACAATGGTACAAACTTAAAGTTGTTTAAAATATTCTGTTAAAACTTCATCATTCTGGGTTGCGGGTGTAAAAATCTCCAATAATTTTGGGGTTTCGGATGGCTCATAAAAGGATGATAAAACGGAATTCAAATCAGCTTTATCCTTTGCAGAATGATATTGAATGCCATACATGGCACATAATTGCAGCGCCGTGAGATTATGCGGTGTTTCAAAATATGAAAATGCTTTGGTATTTTTTGGCCCGGGTAAGATCCTGAAAATTCCTCCTCCTCCATTATTAATTAAAATAATTCTGAAATTACTTGGCATATAATTGTTCCATAATGCATTACTGTCATAAAAGAAACTGATATCCCCTGTAATAAAAACAGTTTGATTTGCACTAACAGAAGCCGCACCAATTGCCGTAGAAGTACTGCCATCAATTCCGCTGGTTCCTCGGTTACAAAAAACTTTTACCGATTCTTTTATCTGAAAAAGCTGTGCATAACGCACAACTGAACTATTTGCTAATTGTAAAGTGCAACCTCCGGGTAAACTTTTTAATATGAAGTCAAAAACGGATAGATCGGAAAAGGGAGCCTGATCCATAAATGCGCTATGTTTTTCTAATCGCCTGCTCTTTGCTTTTAACCACTTATTTTGATAAGTAGATGATCGTGTTTTGGTTAAAAAGAAAAACTGACTAAAAAACAATTGCGGAGAAATTCTAAAATGCATATCTAAACAAAAATAAGTATCCGGGCCATTCCATTTGTCAATATGCCAATGATACTTTGGACGATACTTTCTCAAAAATTGTTTAATCCTTTTAGAGACGATCATTCCTCCAAAAGTGAGCAAAATTTCCGGTCTTAATTCTTCAAATTCATTTTCGGTTAAAGGTGTAATTAATTGATCAATAGAACATATCAATTTTTCATGATGCAGGTTAGTAATGTTTTCTGTCATGACCAACACGGACGAATCCTTTACCAAATGATCGATTTGTTTTTGCAGTAACTCATCTGGAAAGTTTGAACCAATTAAGACTAATTTTCTCGATGCCTCATTCCAAATATCCGCAAAACTTTGTAGTTCGTCCATCTCAATGGGAATCTCTCCCTTAAGGGGATCATTGTCTGTGGGTAAAGATGACTCCAATCCAAAATCTCTCCATTTGTCTGATAAATTGTAGAGTGGCTCATCGAAAGGAATATTCACATGAACAGGACCAGAATGATGAATGACCATATCCATGGCTTCTTTAAGCAAAATAATATTCTCTATTTCATGAATTCTATCGGGCTCATTTTCCAATTCTTTCAAATTTGCTGAGAACAAAATATGATTTTGAAAAACATTCTTTTGCCTAATGGTTTGTCCATCAGCAATGTCAATAAAATTCTCCGGCCTATCTGTTGATAAAACAATTAGTGGTATATTGCTGTAATAAGCCTCAGCAATAGCCGGATAATAATTTAACAAAGCAGAACCTGAAGTACAAAGTAATACCACGGGCTTTCTTTTTTGTTGCGCTATACCCAGAGCAAAAAAACCGGCAGATCTCTCATCTACAATTTGATAGCAAGTAAAACTTGGATGATCGACAAATCCAATAATGAGTGGAGCATTTCTTGATCCGGGTGAAATAACAACATCAAAAAATTGATTTACTAAACAAGCCTGAAGCACCAATTGTGCCAACCTTTTTTCAGGATATAGAATCATTCAGAATTTTTCTTTTAAAAGTTTTATGACAGTACACTTAGCATTGTCATCGTTTTTGCCACTGTTTCTTCCCATTCTTTATCAGCAATGCTTTTCGAAGTTATACCTCCGCCAACATATATCTCGATCTGTTCGGGAAAAATTTGCATACAGCGCAAATTTACAAAGAGTTCTGCAGAACATTTACCTTTGTCTGTATTTAGTTCACCTAAAAAACCGGTGTAATAAGCTCGGTCATAACCCTCATTTTTACGAAGAAAATTCAATGCCATTTTTTTTGGCAAACCACAGACTGCCGGAGTTGGATGAAGTTTTTCAACTAATTCTTGAAGATCATCTCCAGCTGCCAATTCTCCTTCAATTTTTGAACAAATATGTAATAAAGTTCCTGCTTTTAAAGTAAATGGATCACTTACAGCATTAACTTTTGACCCCAATTCTTTCAAAATGTAATCTGTAACAAGTTGCTGCTCCTCCTTTTCTTTTTCCTGCCAAACAATGTTTTTATTATCAACATATTTTTGAGTACCGGCCAAAGCCATCGTTTCAAAATGATTTCCGAAAGTTTTAATTAATTTTTCAGGACTTGCTCCCATCCAACATCCAATTTTAGGATGAAACCAAACATAACAAAAAGCCGAAGGATACTTGAGAATCAAGCTTTGAAAAACAGCAAAGATGTCTTCGATTTTGTGATGGATAATTTGTTTTCGAGAAAAAACAATCTTTGTGCAAGGACTCTGTTTGATATAGGTTATACATTTCTCTATCTTATCAATATAACTTTGTCGATCATTAAAAACATCCTCTTTCATCTTAGGATTTTTACCAATCTCATCGTTCAAATCCATTTCCTTGTTCCATTCAAATTCAAAACTTTCAGAATTCTCAGATAAAAAAATAACTTTTTTACCCATTTCCTCAAAAGGAGCAAAAACGAATCCGCTTTGATCATAATTCTCTAACAAATCTAGTTGATCATTATTTTGCAGAAAACAATTCATTTTAAGCGCAAACGGTTTCTTATAAATCACAAATGGCTTCTTCTTTTGAAAATGCTCTCTTGCATACGCAGTAAAACTCTTAAAATCCATATAACTTATTCTGCTATAAAATTGATTATCTCTTGTTTTATCAATTTAAAATGGGTCCAAACTAAGGCGTGTCCCGCTCCATTGATTGTGTATAAGCTCACTTGCTGGTCACCTAATTTTTCTTTTAAAAAAATCGAATTTTGATAAGGAACAATATCATCGTCATCACCATGTATTAATAAAAATAAGGAATCTCCTGATCCCCATCTATCTTCATACAAAGGCAGTTCATTAACATGACCAAATTTTTCCTCTGCAGCGTGTTTAAAGACAACCGGAATTAATTTTCTGGTGGGTTTCCATCTGTAAAAGTCGAGCATCCAAAACATAGGTTCAAGCTCTCCTTTTAACGCGGGAGCCAATAAAACTTTCTTTTCTACCCCTCCGTCGAAGGCCGCTGCTATTGTACCACCATACGAATAACCAACCAAATTTACTTTTTTCAAGCCCTTTAATTCCATTAAAGACTCAATCAAATAAATTTCCTTCTTTAAATCGTTTAAAACATCCTGATCTTGGGAGAATCCATATCCCGGACGATCATAAGTAATTAAGTTGTATTTTTCCTTCAATTCCTTGTCTACCAGGTATTTTTTAAAATCTAGTGCAGAGCCTGGAGAACCATGTATAAAAAGCAATGTACTTTTAAGAGAATCCAATTCTTTACTCATCTGAAAAATCCTAATCTGACAATCATTAAAGGATAAGTAGGATAGATAAACATCGCTGTTCAAAGATTTAAAATCTTTTATGATTTTTTCATCAGATTTTGGTTTTAGAAACTGAAAAACTAAGACCAATGCAATGATAAAGAGAATGCCAATCGAAATTAAAACACCCTTTAACCAACGTCTAATTCGACCTTTTTTTGGCATTTATTTCTTTTTGGGTAGCACAATATTTGTCAGTTTACAAAGACTGATCAACTCATTTTGTTCATCAACAATTCTTATTTCCCATAAATGTGTTGTTTTACCTTTGTGTATATTTTTCGCAATTCCACGAACGATTCCCTCTTTTTTACTTTTTAAATGGTTTGCGGAGATCTCAATTCCCCTTACCTCAAATTCTTGAGCATCAATAGATAATAATGAAGCAACACTCCCGACACTTTCAGCCAAAGCTACACTTGCTCCTCCATGCAACAAACCCATAGGTTGATAAACCTTTGAATTTACAGGCATGGTTGCAATAACCTCATTTTTCGAAATTTCTACAAACTCAATATTCAACGTCTCCATCAAAGTGTTTCGACATTTTTTATTTATACTTTTTAAAAGTTCTTCGGAATCCATTGCGCAAATAAAATACGTGTAAAAATAAGACTTTTCAAATTAAATGATAATTTTGCAGCTCATTATTAAAATGCATATGGGTTATAAAATTAGGGTCATTTTAGATGCCGAGGAAAATGTTGTTAGAGATATTATTATTGCAAAATCATTACTTTTAGAAGATCTTCATAATGCAATAACCAATGCCTTTGGATTTAATGGGGCAGAAATGGCTTCTTTTTATTTGGCAGATGGAGATTGGAACGAAGGTGAAGAGTTCCCTCTAATTGATATGAGCGAAAAACCAGGGCAAATCACCCAAATGAGTGAAATTTCGATTTCTGATCTCCTCACTCAAGTAAGTGATAAAATGATCTATGTATATGACTACTTCAATATGTGGACATTTTTTGTCGAAGTTATGGAAATCTCGCAAAAATATGAATCGGAGAATTATCCAAGAGTTGTTTTTTCAATGGGTCATTTGCCTCAATACGCACCTGAAAAACAGTTTGAAGCTGAGGATTTAGGTGAGTTTGATTTCGATGCAGATGAAGATGAATTGGACGATGATTTTGATTCAGATGGATTCACCATTTATGAATAGATCTTCTATTTAATTAAATAAAGATTTACGCTCTCGTAATTTCTTACTACAAAATCAAAAACAACTTGTAAGATTTCGCCCATAGAATTGCATTTTTTGAATTCTTTATCCTTGGTGTATGCAACTAGATCTTTCTTTAAATTTTCTATATTCTCATAGGTAGATATTTTGTCATTTTTCATAACTGTCATCAAATCTTCAACGCGCTCTTTATAACCTATCAATTTTTTCGCTAAAATAGAACGTTCTTCTCTCTTATATTGGTCGATTGACTCACTTTGTAAATGCTTTTGAACCATCTCCACATAATCTAAATTATCTTTAAAGAACTGGGGGCGATATACTTTAAGATTGCCTTCATAACTCTGCTGATCAAAATCCATCGAGCGTATTCGATATTGAACTTGATCAAAATCATAGGTTGGGGCAATCACATAATTATAGGCTCTCATATCACCCAACAGGCGTAAAGTACAGCGTTCATTAAATTTTACAAATTCCTTTGAAAGGCGTTGCATATCTTCCTTACTGAGTAGTTTTAAATTTTGCTCTATAAAAACATCTCCGGGAATACCTATGACGTGTTCTTCTATTAAAGTATCCTTATGCACCAAAAAATTGATGTGATTAGGCGATAAAATATCCTCTAATTCAAGACCATATACCCTTGAAGCATCTGCCTTTTTCACATACAAATAGGTGTAATTATCGTTCAAAATATTTCTCACCTTTACCCGAAATGGTTTAGAATTTCCAAAAGTGCAAAAGTCAATTTCATCAATATTTAAATATTCAAAATTATCTTCACTTCCATCTGCATGGAGTATGGTATACATTCTTTTTAAGCTCAAGTGAATTTCTTCCTGTTCATAGGTAGGATAATAAACCCTGATCCATAGTGTATCGTTTCCCTGTTTATCATACACATTTACAGATCCGGCGAAACGCAACAAATCGTCATAAAAAATAGGTATTTTAATAATCCTGTTGTACTCAGTTAAATATTGATATAGCTCTGAGGTAATAGGAAATGAGGGTTTACGCTTTGAAATTAAATTATCTTTCATACTCTTCAATCTTGGTTTAAATTTACAAACAAAATTTTAGTCGGTTCCTATTTTGTTTTTCTCTCGTAACAAAATTGACCTTCATTCGTCCTATCTAAAAAATCAGCTTTTGGATACACTTTTGACCATTGAACATTTGCACAAAAAATTTGGAAGTTTACATGCTGTAAATGATGTTTCATTTACGATAAAGAAAGGTTTTGTTTATGGCATTCTGGGTCCGAACGGAAGCGGAAAATCCACAACTCTGGGTATCATTTTAAACGTAGTCAATAAAACTTCAGGTAATTTTTATTGGTTCAATGGAAATATTTCTACCCATGAAGCACTTAAAAAAGTTGGTGCCATTATTGAAAGACCAAATTTTTACCCATACATGACGGCTGTCGACAATCTTGAACTGGTCTGTAAAATAAAGAATATTTCATATGAGAATATTGACAAAAGACTTGAGCAAGTCAATCTGTTAGAGAGAAAAAATAGTAAATTTTCCACATATTCTTTAGGAATGAAACAGCGATTGGCCATTGCTTCTGCCTTGTTAAACGATCCCGAAATTTTAATTTTAGACGAACCGACAAATGGACTCGATCCCAAGGGAATACACGAGATCAGGCAAATTATTCAGGAAATTTCCAAAACGGGTACTACCATTGTATTGGCATCTCATCTATTGGATGAGGTGGAAAAAGTTTGTGATCATGTTATTGTTTTACAAAAAGGTAAAATGCTCTATTCTGGTCCGGTAGATGAGATGGGTATTCATAGTGATACAATCATAATTAAAGCATCTAATGAAGATACTATTATGTCAAACTTACTCAGTCAAATCTCGGGAATAACAAAATTTCAAAAAGAGGGAGAAAACTGGGTTTTAGAAGTTGAAAAAGACATCGAAACCCAATCGATCAATGAGTTTTTTATCAAGAATAAAATAGTGTTATCTCATTTGGAAAAAAGAAAAACAAAATTAGAAGAGAAATTCCTACACCTAACCAGCGACTGATGTTCAGATTACTCGATATAGAATTATTCAAACTCAAAAAAAGCAGAGCAAGTAAATGGCTTATCATTATTTATTTTGTGCTCTTACTCTCTATTGCACTCATTGCCGCAATTAAATTTGACATTGGTCCGATTCAATTCCACTTGGCGGAACAAGGCATCTTTAATTTTCCATATATATGGCATTTTAACACATTTATCGCCGCTTTTTTCAAAGTCTTTTTATTGCTTATCATTGTTTCGATGGTCTCAAATGAATACAGCAACAAAACACTTAAACAGAATTTGATCGACGGTTTAAGTAAAAAGGAATTTATCCTCAGTAAATTTTATACCGTCGTTTTTCTGTCGGCAATTTCTACCCTTTTTGTATTTGTCATTTCGATCATACTCGGATTGATTTATTCGGATTATAATGAATTATCAATTATTTTTTCCGACCTCGAATTCCTCCTGGCTTATTTCGTAAAACTATTAGGTTTCTTTTCTTTTGGATTATTCTTGGGGATTCTAATTAAAAGATCGGCGTTTGCAGTTGGCACCATGATTATTTGGTTTTTTGGGGAAATCATTTCCTACAATACCTTAAAATGGAATATTTTGGGAGGAAAAAGTGATTTAGCAGATCAGATATTCCAATTCGCCCCGTTAATGTCTATGTGGAGGTTGATCAATGAACCATTTAGTAGATTAAACGCAGTAAAGACATTGGCCAGTCAAGTAGGCGAAGATGTCCAATACGATTACCATGTTCATTTTTACGAGATTCTGATCGTATTGGGCTGGACATTTATTTTTATATATGGTTCCTATTTATTGCTCAAAAAACGTGATCTCTAACTCTTTAGCAAACTAAAAGTCTTATATTCTCGAAGTTTTTTTGGTAACTTCGTTCGAATGAAAAATACAATATCTGACCGAATATTTGATTTTGTAAAAGATATTCCTCCTCTTTCTTATTTAAAAAATGAGGACATTTTAACTGTTTCTGAAAATATTATCGTCTCTTATTTTCCGGAAAATCATGTCATATTTAAACAAAATGACCCAGTTCACGAGGTATTTTACCTTATCAAGGAAGGAGCTGTTCTGTTGACAGATGAACTTGATCCAGTGCCCATAAATCAATGTGATGAGGGAGATGTATTTGGTTTGAGAGCGGTAATAAGGAAGAAAAACTACCTGCTTACAGCTACTGCGATTGAGGAAAGTATTGTTTATGGTATTCCCTCTGTTTATTATGAAGATTTTATCAAGGAAAATAAAGAGGCAAATCATTATTTACTGAGTATTTTTGCAGGAAATATTCCCTCAAATTTTGGCAATGAGGATCCGGATCAGGAGTTTAAAGCAACTTTGCAAGATTTAAATCCTTTTATTTACCAGTTTATCCCGATTAACTTTTCAAAGAATCCCCTTACATGTGTCGCCAATTTACCAATTCTTCAAGCAGCAAAATTGATGTCGGATCAAAACGTGGGCTCCATTATTGTTACAGACGACAATAATTTTCCTGTAGGTATCGTAACCGACAAAGATTTAAGAAAAAAAATCGCCACGGGACGAGTTAATATTGAAGAAACCATATCGAAAATCATGTCGTTTCCTGTGGTTACAGTTCCACCCAAACTGAGTCAGTCAGAAGCGCAGATTATCATGCTCACAAATCAAATCACCCATTTGTGTGTTACCCAAAATGGGAATCCTGATTCAGCGGTTGTAGGTGTAATATCTGAACATGATATTTTGCTGAATTCAGCAAATAATCCAATTACCATTCACAAGAGCATTAAAAGAGCCAAAACCATTTCTGAATTGAAGGAGATAAGACAGAAAACCGGGCTTTTGTTAGAAAATTACCTCCAACAAAATGTCCCAATAGAGTTCATTACTTCAATTATTTCAAACATCAACGAGTTCATCACAAAGAAAATTATCGACTTTTCCATTCTTGAGATGGAAGAAAAGCCCCCAACTTCTTTTGCATGGGTTTCACTGGGAAGTCAAGGTAGAAGAGAACAAATCTTACTTTCTGATCAGGATAATGCGATCATTTATGCAAATGCATCATCCGAAAAAAATGCGCTTTACAAAATTTATTTTCTGTCTTTGGCAAATAAAATTAATGTGGGTTTACATGAAATTGGATTTGACTATTGTCCGGCGGAAATGATGGCAAATAATCCAAAGTGGTGTTTAAGTTTAGAGGAATGGAAAAATCAATTTCATGATTGGATTACGGTGCCTGACCGAGAAAAATTGATGCTTTGTACAATTTTCTTCGATTTCCAAGATATTTATGGAGATAGAAATCTAAGCTCCGAACTCACCAAAAGTATTTTTAAATCTATAGACCATTACCCAATTTTTTTGAATCACTTTGCCCTAAACACTGTCAAAACTCCCGCTCCACTTAGTTTTTTCAGACAGTTTTTGGTGGAACATTCCGGTGAACACAAGGATCAGTTCGACATAAAACTGAAAGCCATTATGCCCCTTGTAGATGCGGCACGAGTCCTTATCTTTTCGAATAAAATAAGTGGAATAAATAATACAATTAAGCGATTTGAGCGATTGAGGGAAGTTGAACCTCAAAATGCCTATATCTATTCACAATGTATTGAAGCTTATACAACTTTACTTTCTTTTAGGACTTCATACGGTTTACTTCATAAAAATACAGGGCGATTTATTGACATCAAGCAGTTGAATAAAGTTGACCGACTTAAACTCAAAAATTGTTTCAAACCAATTCAAGAAGTGCAAAAATTGATTCAAACGCGTTTTCAGTTAGCTCAATTGTTGTAGAGGATGTTTAAAAATTGGTTCTATAAAACTAAGTATCCCAAAGAATGGCTCGAATATCTCGCGTACTTTACAATTCCAAATTCGAACCAAATTGATCAAGTACGATTTGTAGTGCTTGACACGGAAACCACAGGTTTTCATCAAGTGAAAGACAGAATTCTTTCATTGGGTGCTCTTTCTCTAAAAGGCAATGAAATATCGGTCAAAGACTGTCTTGATTTTTATTTAAAACAAGAAAAATTCAACCCTGAGACTGTTCCCATTCATGAAATCTTAAAAAGTGGAAAAAGGGCAAAAATTGAGGAATCTGATGCCGTGTTAAAGTTCTTAGCCTTTGTGAAAAACAGCGTTATTGTCGGGCATCAAATATCTTTCGATATTACCATGATCAATCAGGCACTTAGTAGAATGGGGCTTCCCAAATTAAAAAATACAACACTGGATACGGCAGAATTATATAAAAAAACAGCTAATTGTAAAAACCATGATCAACCATATTCATTGGACGAATTATGTGTATTATATAAAATAAAGTTGACTGATCGCCATACGGCTCTGGGAGATGCCTATTTAACAGCCATCTTATTTTTGAAAATTTATGCGCAAATAAAAAAAGTAAATCCTTCGGTCAGTTTGAAGGACTTACTTTTTAAAAAACCTCGAAGAGGGCTTATTTAATAACCTATTTTAATCGATTTTATTGTCGATGATTTCCTGCACAACTTCAGGATTTAACAAAGTGCTCGTATCACCTAAATTCCCTGTTTCATTGCAAGCAATCTTTCTCAAAATGCGCCGCATGATTTTACCTGACCTGGTTTTAGGAAGGCCAACCGTAAATTGAATTTTATCTAATTTCGCAATAGGTCCGATATGTTCTGTAATAATTTGATTAATTTCTTTGCGCAAGTTACTGTGATCTCTGTATTCCCCAGTTTCTTTTAAAATAACATATCCATAAAGGGCATTTCCTTTTACATCATGTGGGAATCCAACAATGGCAGATTCGGCTACTGCAGGGTGTTCATTTATTGCATCCTCAATTGGAGCAGTACCTAAATTATGCCCTGAAACGATGATTACATCATCTACCCTTCCAGTGATTCTATAATAGCCCACTTCATCGCGCAAAGCACCATCACCTGTAAAATACATATTTTCAAAAGCGGAGAAATAAGTCTCGCGATATCTTTCATGGTTACCCCATATTGTTCTTGCCATAGAAGGCCAAGGAAATTTTATACATAATCTACCATCCACTTGGTTTCCTGTGATCTCCTTACCATTTTCATCCAATAAAGTAGGTTGAATTCCCGGCATAGGTAAAGTGGCATAGGTAGGTTTAGTAGGTGTAACAAATGGAATAGGGGAAATCATAATACCTCCTGTTTCTGTTTGCCACCATGTATCTACTATAGGGCATCTTTTCTTACCAATGTTATCATTATACCAATGCCAGGCTTCCTCATTGATCGGCTCCCCAACCGAACCTAAAGTTTTTAAAGAGGATAGATCATATTTTTCAACAAAATCAACACTCTCCTTACCCAAAGCTCTAATAGCAGTAGGAGCAGTATAAAATTGAGTAACTTTATGTTTGTCGACTATCTCCCAAAATCGACCAAAATCCGGATAACTCGGCACTCCTTCGAACATGACAGTCGTAGCACCATTGAGCAAAGGGCCATAGACGATATAACTGTGCCCGGTTATCCAACCAATGTCGGCAGTGCACCAAAAAATATCATTCTCTCTATATTGAAAAACATTTTTAAATGTAAATGCTGTGTAAACCATGTATCCACCGGTAGTATGCATCATTCCTTTTGGCATTCCGGTTGATCCGGAAGTATATAAAATAAACAGAGGATCTTCTGAATCCATGACTTCAATATCACATTCATCATCAGCCTTAACTAATAAAGGTTGCAACCAAAAGTCACGACCTTCTTTCATTTCAATCTCTGAATTTATCCTTTTTGTCACTAAAACGGTTTCAACACAAGGGGTTTTAACCAATGCTTCATCCACAATACTTTTTAAATTGATGGTTTTATTTCCCCTATAACCACCATCGGAAGTAATAACCATTTTACAAGATGAATCGTTGATTCTTGTTGCTAAAGCTGAAGAAGAAAATCCTGCGAAAACAACAGAATGAATGGCACCAATTCTAGCACAAGCCAAAACAGAAATAGCCAATTCCGGAATCATGGGTAAATAAATACATACCCGATCACCTTTTTTTATACCCTGGCTTTTCAACACATTTGCGAATTTGTTTACGCGCTTATATAATTGTTTGTAAGAAATATGTTCAGCAGATTCTTTGGGATCATTAGGTTCAAATAAAATTGCCGTTTTATCTCCTCGAATTCTCAAATGTCTATCAAGGCAATTCTCCGTTATATTAAGTTTTCCTCCTTCAAACCATTTGACTTCCGGTTTTTTGAAATCCCATTTCAATACATTGTCCCAGCGTTTTCTCCATAAAAAATGTTCTTCGGCTACTTCTTCCCAAAAATTTTCAGGATTTCTGATGGATTTTCTGTAAACATGAAAATATTCTTCAAAATTTTTGATGTGATAATTACTCATAACTAAAATTCATTTTGTTCTTCTGCTCAATGTTAAGAAAAGTTTCCCTAAGTTCAACAATTAGTTTTATTTAATCAATTGTTGCGCGGTATTTTGATCAAAAAAATTAATGTTCACTGGCATCTCCCGCTCCACTGGGTATTCTGATATTTTCCACTATTTCCTGTACGTTTAATGGGGGCGCAGCTGTCAAGCGAGAAACTATTACCGAAACAATGATATTGACAAGCATGGCGATAGTTCCAAAACCTTCCGGGGATGTGCCAAACCACCATTCTGAAGAAGGTCTGGGTTCCATTACACCAATTAATCCTGTTTTGTACCGAATCATATAAAAAAGCATCAATGTAATCCCAACGATCATCCCTGCAATCGCGCCTTCTTTATTCATACGTTTATCAAAAATTCCTAAGATGATGGCTGGAAAAAACGAAGCAGCCGCTAATCCAAACGCCAAAGCAACTACAGCGGCAACAAATCCGGGCGGAAAAATACCAAACAAACCGGCTATAATAATCGCAATAAAAATACTGATTCGTGCAGCCAATAATTCATTCTTCTCCGAAATATTGGGGTTAATCTGTTTTTTGATGAGATCATGAGAAATGGAAGTTGAAATAACCAACAACAAACCCGCCGCCGTAGATAATGCCGCGGCTAATCCCCCTGCCGCCACAAGAGCAATGACCCAATTTGGTAATTTTGCGATTTCCGGATTTGCCAAAACCATGATATCACGATCTACATACAATTCATTCTTTTCAGTGCTGGAATTACTAATTTTTCTTTCACCATTCTCACCTCGAATTTCTGTATATAAAGGTTTAGAGCCTATGATTGCATTCCCTGCAACATATTGGATTTTACCGTCATTATTTTTATCTGTCCAAGAAATTAATCCTGTATTTTCCCAATTTTTAAACCACGCCGGAATATCTGCATATAACTTATCGTTCACCGTTTCGATCAAATTAGTTCTCGCAAAAACAGAAATCGCCGGTGCCGTTGTATATAAAATTGCTATAAACACCAATGCATAACCCGCAGATTTTCTCGCATCTTTTACCTTAGGAACGGTAAAAAATCTAACGATCACATGTGGTAAACCTGCTGTACCTACCATAAGTGCCAATGTAATAGCAAATACATCCCACTTTGATTTTACTCCATTGGTATATTCATTAAATCCTAATTGTATATGCAATTTATCAAGCTTATCCAATAAAAAAGTTCCATCCTCAATCCTGCTTCCCATACCAATTTGGGGGATAGGATTACCGGTCATTTGAATTGAGATAAATATAGCAGGAACCATAAAGGCAAAAATCAACACACAATATTGGGCGACCTGAGTGTAAGTTATTCCCTTCATTCCTCCTAAAAATGCAAATACCAGAACGACTCCCATTCCAATAATAACACCTACGGCAATATCAACTTGCAAAAATTGCGAAAAAACAATACCCACGCCTCGCATCTGGCCGGCAACATAGGTAAAAGATACAATTAAGGCGCAAACCACGGCAACGGTTCTGGCTGTGTTAGAATAGTAGCGATCACCTATAAAATCCGGAACAGTAAACTTTCCAAATTTCCTGAGGTAAGGTGCCAATAATAGTGCCAGTAAAACATATCCACCTGTCCACCCCATCAAAAAAACAGATCCATCATAGCCCATAAATGAGATCAATCCTGCCATCGAAATAAAAGAAGCCGCACTCATCCAATCAGCTGCTGTAGCCATCCCGTTCGCCAATGGAGAAACACCACCTCCGGCTACATAAAATTCTTTTGTCGATCCGGCTCTCGCCCATATGGCTATCCCAAAATATAAGGCAAACGTGATCCCTACTAAAATCCAAGTCCACAACTGAACACTCATAATAATTAAATGAAAATTAAATACTTATTCGTTGAAACCGTATTTTTTATCGAGCTTATTCATCAATCTGACATATACAAAAATCAAAACAACAAACACATAAATTGATCCTTGCTGGGCAAACCAGAAACCTAATTTAAATCCTCCAAAACGAAATTCATCCAGAAAATCTTTAAAAACTATACCGGCTCCATAAGAAACCAAAAACCAAATTGAAAGTAATATTACCAAGTACCTCAAGTTTTCTTTCCAATAGGCACTTGCCTTTTTTTGTCGTTCCTTCATGAATAAATTTTATAATACAATTTGTGCTTGTAATGTAACAAAATCATTTGAATTTATCCAATCTTCATGAAGGTATTCCAGGGTAAACTTTAAATTTTTGCCGCTGAGGAGGGCATTGATACCAATACCGTATTTGTTCTTGTTTTCCGGAGTAGCGTCGACTTTGTTAATGGCAAAATGCGCATATGGCTGGAATCGCAATTGATCTTCTTTGCCTGGAAATAGGTATCCCCAATGTGTATAGAACATACTGCCGGTTGAATACGCTAAGTATAAATAGTCTCGTCCATAATCCTGATTTTGCAAAACTGCATAGGCTGTTAGTGCTGCTCCATTTTGGCCAAGTGGTTTGTCATAAAACGCATCTACTGCGTATATTTTGACATTTTCTCCATAATAAATACCGGGTTCGTCACTTACTACGGCTCCATTTGGATGTAAATAAAACCCTGCTCCAATATTAAAAACTTCTTTACTTCCCAAATATGTACCAGTTTTAAATGCGAGCATACCGGTTTCCATATCCTTAAAGCAATATTCAAAATATCCTCCATAAGAAAAACCGGCTTCTTTTGATCCCAAAATTCTCCTTCCACCATAAACAGATGGTCCGTTCACTTCTGGAGTACGTTCATCTATACCATTTTTCTCAACCTCATTAATAGATACCCTATAAGTGAATTTTCCAAAATTTCCCTTTGCATAAATCCCCAAATGACGAGCGATCTGATCTGATAAACCTAAAGTTGCCCAAGACTGTCTGTTATTGTCTAGTGCGAGTGAACTAGTAGCACTAAAACTATTTAAACGAGAGATACCATTAAAAAAATGTAAGCCCGCACCCATGGAATGTTCTTTATTGAAATTGTATTGCCCATAAAAATCATGTACTCTAATTTGTGAACCATCGCCTTCTCCTAAAGGACTTAAATTTTGGGAATTTAAATTATTCAATCCTATTTGTGTGACAATTAAGAAATCATCATTGATTTTAAAGTAACTGTTTAACCTGGCTCTTCTTAAATTAAATGTAAATTGGCTTTCGTCATCGGGTACATTATTTGTGTAAATTGTTTGAAACTGGCCCCAAGTAGAAAGGCCCATTACTTTTTTGCCTTCATCATCTAACTTAAAGACGAACCCCCCCTTATAATCAGGCGACAACTGAGCATGAAGAAATTGCATAAAGAGTGATATGATAAAAATAAGGTGGTAATTGTGTCTCATTAAATGACAGAATTAAATGAATATAAATTTTGCCCAAAAGTATCATATATAAATAAATCACAAACTGATATTTAACATTAAAAGTGAAATGGTTGAGAATTTTATAGATTTTCAAATAGGATACACTTTTGAATTATTCGCATTCTTTAAATATGTCATGAATATAGAACATTGATCGTATGTATCCTTTTGGTTTATTTTAAGTTTTCTCTTTTACAATTAACCTCAAATTAGGTTATTTTTGTGTCATGCAATTTAAAATTGAATCAAATTATAAACCAACCGGAGATCAACCTCAAGCTATTGATCAGTTATATAAAGGTTTACTAGAGGAAGAGCGATACCAGGTTTTGTTGGGAGTTACAGGTTCCGGAAAAACTTTTACCGTGGCAAATGTCATAGAGAAAATTGAAAAACCAACCCTAGTACTAGCGCACAACAAAACTTTGGCGGCTCAACTTTATTCTGAATTTAAACAGTTTTTTCCAAACAATGCCGTTGAATATTTTGTTTCCTATTACGATTATTATCAACCGGAAGCATATATCCCTACTACCGGTTTATATATTGAAAAAGATCTGTCGATCAATGATGAAATTGAAAGATTGCGTTTAAGTGCCACTTCTTCTCTGCTTTCGGGCAGACGTGATGTGCTGGTTGTGGCTTCTGTTTCTTGTCTTTACGGAATTGGAAACCCGGTTGAGTTTAAAAAAAATGTGATTAGTATTGAAATCGATCAACGTATTCCGAGAACAAAATTTTTACACCAACTAGTGACAAGTTTATATGCGAGAACGGATGCCGAAGTTAAAAGTGGAACATTTAAGGTAAGGGGAGATACGATTTCTGTTTATCCCAGCTATGGAGAAATTGGCTATCGAATACATTTTTTTGGCGACGAAATTGAAGAAATAGAGAGTTTTGATCTGATCGATAACCAAACTTTGGATAAGTACGAGCGACTCAATATTTATCCGGCAAATCTATTTGTTACTTCTCCAAATGTACTTCAAAATGCTATCAAGGAAATTCAAGATGATCTTGTTAAACAAGTTGATTTTTTTAAGGAATCGGGAAAACATTTAGAAGCAAAACGACTATTGGAAAGAACCGAATTTGATCTTGAAATGATCCGCGAACTTGGTTATTGCAGCGGAATTGAGAATTATTCGAGGTATTTAGACGGTAGAGCTCCGGGGACGCGCCCATTCTGTTTATTGGATTATTTTCCTTCAGACTATTTAATGATTGTAGATGAAAGTCATGTTACCATTCCTCAGGTCCATGCCATGTATGGCGGCGACAGATCACGAAAAGAGAATTTGGTGGAATATGGTTTCAGACTGCCTTCAGCCATGGATAACCGGCCATTGAAATTTGAAGAATTCGAAATTTTACAAAATCAAGTGATCTATGTCAGTGCCACCCCTGCTGATTATGAGCTTAAATTGACTGACGGTTTTTTTATCGAACAGGTCATTCGTCCGACAGGTTTACTGGACCCTATAATAGAAGTTCGTCCGAGTTTGAATCAGATCGATGACCTGATGGAAGAAATTCAACAAAGGGTTGAGAAAGACGAACGAGTTCTTGTAACCACTTTAACTAAAAGAATGGCGGAAGAACTGACTAAATATTTGTCGCGGGTTCAGATTAGGTGTAGGTATATCCATTCTGATGTTGACACTCTTGAAAGGGTAGAAATAATGCAGGACCTTCGAAAAGGACTATTTGATGTGTTGATAGGCGTGAATTTATTGAGAGAGGGACTCGATCTTCCCGAAGTAAGTCTAGTTGCCATATTGGATGCCGATAAGGAAGGTTTTCTAAGAAGTCATAGATCTCTAACCCAAACAGTAGGGAGAGCAGCCAGAAATGTAAATGGAACGGCTATTATGTACGCCGACAAGATTACGAGAAGTATGCAATTAACCATTGATGAAACCAACAGGCGCAGGGAAAAACAAATCAAATACAATACTGAACATAATCTTACCCCAACTCAGATCAAAAAAAGTATCGACAGTTCACTCACCAAAAATCAAATTGCTTCTTACCAATACGAAAAAGCCAATCAAAAGGCAGCGGAAGTAAATATTGAATATCTTTCAAAATCTGAAATTGAAAAGCGAATTCGAGAGAAAAGAAAAATGATGGAAGAAGCCGCTAAAGCTTTAGATTTTTTAGAAGCAGCAAAGTTTAGAGATGAAATAAAAGCATTACAAACACACCTTTAATCTTTGTTAAGATTCACGTTTACAACCGGTATATCCACTAAAGAAAATGTTGCTGAAGCTACTTTGACATTTGGTTCATTTATTTTAAATTGTCGGTAAATTTCTTGGTATAATTTATCTTTGGTGATTCTTCTTTTTTTATAATCTACAACAAACCTAAAATTAAATTCTATCCAATTATCAGTTAATTTCAAAGTTAAAGTAGGTTCCACATTGGCATTTTCAATTAAATACTTTTTGACCAAATGTTTCCATTCCTCTTTGGCAATTTTAGTATAATCCATCAAATTATCTCTGGCAATTTGTCGAATTATTTGATCGGCTAAGACTAAATCAGAACCGTATTGCACAGGCAGATTTATTTCATCCCAAACAAAAGGAAAATCCGTAGAATAATTATGAACTGTCCCTTTAAAAACAAAGGCATTGCTTACCTGTACAATCCTACCACTATAATTATCACTGCTCACCCAGACCCCTATTTCCATTAATGTTGTTCTTGTGATTCCAATATCTATTACATCGCCTTTGATCTGATTGATCTCAATTCTATCCCCTGTTTTATACATATTAGAAGTGAGAATGGCGATCCAACCGGCGATACTCAATATTACTTCTTGTAAGGCAAGTGCAACACCGGCACTCATAATCCCTATGGCAATGGTAAAGTACTTTATCTCACCGAGAAAAGTAAAAATGGCCAATAAGAAAATGAGAAAATAACTTAAGTAACGGGTTATTTTTCTGGAACGATAAAGTAAAATTTGATCTGATGTTGTTCGTTGGATCATTTTTCGCGCAAACCAGGCCAATAACAAGATAAAGGCCGACCAGAGAACAAAGCCAACAAGATCAGAAAACCAAGAATTGAGATTTTCACCTTCGATTGAACCAAAGAAATCTGTTATACTTTGCATCTGATTTAGTACTTGTTGAAACTAGTTTAAAAATACAAAAACTTAAGCCATTCCTACAGAAAAACGTGTATAGATTATACGGCAAATTATTGATAAACAGTTTATTTTTCCTTATTTATTGGCCGTTCCTCTTTGTGTGCCCATTCTGTCCATGAACCATCGTAAACTGATTTTTTTACTTTAGCTGCAATCTCGTTTGCCAAATATAAAATGCAAGCCGTCACCCCGGAACCGCAAGAAAAAATCATCGGGTTATTTTCAGGATTCAATTTTTCAAATAAATGTTGCAGCTCTTCTTTTGGTTTAAACTTACCCTCATTTAAAACCTCTGTATACGGCAAATTGACCGAGCCGGGTATATGCCCACTAGACAATCCTTCTCTTGGTTCAGGAGCCTTACCTTTGAACCTACCTTCCGATCTTGCATCGACAATCAATTCCTTTTTTGATTCAATCTGTTCTATAATATCTTTTGTCTCTTTTACCTCGTCAAAATTCAAATCTGCCTTAAAATTTCCTTTCACATAGGTTCTAACATCAAAAGATTCAACTTCAAAATTATGTTTCATCCATTCAGGTAATCCCCCATCCAGAACCGCTACTTCTTTATGACCCATGGCTTTAAACATCCACCAAATTCTCGGACTCGTATAAGCTCCCAGATTATCATACACAACAATTTTACTTCTATCCGTTATCCCCAATGATTGAGCCGCAACTTCAAATGTATGAACATCCGGAAAAGTGTTGGGAAAACTAGAGTTTACATCACTAAACTGATTTTTAAGGTCAACCCAGCGGGCGCCGGGGATTTGAAGTTCAAATAAATACTTATTTTCAGCATTTGCGTTTTCTGGCTGACTTGCATTTAAAATGATCAAATCAGGATTTTTTAAATTTTCATGTAACCATTCTACAGTTACGAGTGGTGTATCTTTCATAATTCAAATTTTTCAAATGAAACTGATGCTTGTCTTTCTCTATTTACTAAAAGTTTGGTAACGTCCGGTCTGGAGTAGTGTCCAACCGCATCGAAATTTTGACGCTCTTCCAAAACCCTATCAAATACAAGTGTCTCCGTAATCAGACCTTCTTTGTCTGGCTGAGGAGGAATGATCCATTCTCCATTCGGGCCGGCAATACAAGAGCCTCCGTTTGCAGCAATTGCCGGAAAATTTTTGATAATCTTTTCATAATGAGGAGTTTCCTTTGGAATATCCTTTTTAGCCATTAAACCGGATACAGATACGACAAAAGATCTAGATTCTCTCGCAATGAACCGCGTAACATCTTTGGTATTATCAACAGATCCGGGCCACACAGCAATATGTAAATCTTCGCCAAGCCCATATAGCGCAGTTCTTGCAAGCGGCATCCAATTTTCCCAACAATTTAATCCCCCAACCGTAAATTGTTTTAAAGGATGAACTTGCAAACCATTTCCATCACCGGGAGACCAAGTGAGTCTTTCTTCAAAAGTGGGTTGCAATTTTCTGTGAACCGATTGAATTTCTCCTTCCTGGTTTACATAAACCAATGAACAATATAAACTGTGTCCTCCTCTATTCTGGGCTCTTTCAATAATTCCCAAATACATGGCCATTTTGCTTTCTTTGGCATATTTGCAAAATATATTTAAATCTCCCTTTTCAATATGAACAGCATTTTTTATATAGTGTGCGTGAATTTCTTTTTGAACGGGATCATCGAATGAAGTTCCATTTGTATAAGCTAACCAAAAAGGATAACCGGGCAGTAAACCTTCACCAAAGACCAATAATTCACAGCCTTTTTCTTGGGCTTTTTGAACCGTTTGAATCATTTTTCTGATCGTAACTTCTTTATTGAGCCAAACAGGTGAAATTTGAGCAAGCCCTATTTTTAGTTGATTCTCCATCTATTTGATTTAAAACTTAAAGTTACTAATTGTTTTGGTAGTCCCATATGAATTATGACAGCACTTTAAACAAATCTTTCATATAATGGTTTCAATTGATTATAGATTTTCTATCTTTTTCTAACCTCAAATTCCCTGGACAATAAATCAATTCAATTATGGAATTATTCTAAAAAACAATTACTTTCGTTCGTCAAAATTAATAATTCAAAAAATTCTCCATGGCTAAAGACCTAATATACCCCGGCAATGCGCCACGTCACGTGGATGGTATTGATATAAAACCAAATGAGATTGAATATCGTATTCCCCTCAAATACAGAAAAATGGAGAATCTTCATATTGTATTTTGGCTGTTCAAGGATCTTGCATGGTGTATGCTTTGGAAACCTGTTGGGATGGTTATGATCCTTCCCACCTTGATCATATCGATAATTATTGCTTGGCGTACACGGCATATGATGAGCGAACTATGTCATAATCTAGCCATCAGTATTTGGATCATGGCAAACTCCTACTGGATGATCAGTGAATTCTTTCATTTTGATGAAAAAATAGTAACAGGTGACATTACCTATAAATACTTGGCTGTGATTCCCTTTGTGTTGGGCTTACTCTGCCTGAGCTTCTATTATGTTTACTGGAGACCGAGGCATAAAGATTCGATGGAAACGATGTAAGACTCTCATAGCAGAAGGAAGAGTAATGTTCGCATTCATCTCGAATAAGCAGTAAATTGACTATTGCATAACTTTGTATTTCCCAAAATTTATGACTGGTTTCATTTGAGATACTGCGTAAGAACACGGTTTGCATTCATCATTCAATTACTACTGTTTTGATATTCATAAATTCCCTGATGCCTATTGCGCCTAATTCTCTGCCAAATCCTGATTTCTTAATTCCTCCGAATGGAATTCTCGAGTCTGAGCGCACCATAGAATTGACAAACACATTCCCTGCCTCTAATTTTCGGGCAAGTTTATAGGCTCTTTCTCGATCATTTGTCCAAATGGAAGATGCCAATCCGTATCTGTGTGCATTAGCCAATTGTATGGCATCGGTTTCACTTTTGGCCCGAATTAGTGTTGCCAGCGGACCAAAAGTTTCTTCAATAAAAGTGACATTATCAGGCTTGACATGATCAAGCAAAGTAGGTTGAAAGTTACAACTTTCCAATCCCCCGCCTAAGACTAATTTGGCACCTTGCTCAATTCCCTTTTTAACCTGAAACCCTAATTTATTTGCCAGATCCAATCTTGCCATAGGTCCTATCTGAACCTCTTCCGACTTCGGATTTCCCTGATTGAGCTTTCTTATGTTTTCACTAAATATTTCTAAAAACTGATCTGCTATTTTTGGGGTTACAATAAAACGCTTAGCGCTTATACACACCTGACCTGCGTTTAACATTCTGGATTGCGTGGCCACCTTAGCTGCTTGTTCCAGATCTGCATCGTCTAAAACAATAAAAGCATCCGATCCACCTAGTTCCAATACGGATTTTTTGATATGTTTTCCGGCCAATGAAGCTACAGAAGAACCTGCATATTCGCTTCCTGTAAGGGTAACGCCTTGTACAATATTTGAGGCAATTACACTTTCAATCTGGGGGATTTCAATAGTCAATTCCTGAAATACGCCTTCAGGAAAACCCGCTTCTAAAAATACTTTTTCTATAGCCTTAGCGCAACCGATCGTATTTGGTGAATGCTTCAGCAAGGTGACATTTCCGGCCATAATTGTTGGAGCAGCGTACCTTAAAACTTGCCAAAATGGAAAATTCCAAGGCATAATCGCAAAAATTGCACCCACAGGATCATATACCGTTAAACTTCTAAAAGGTGTATCCAAAGGCTCATCCGACAAATATTTTTTTCCATATTGAGCGTAATGGTCACAGTTTCCTGCTGATTTTTCAATTTCCGACCTACTTTCGGAAATAATCTTTCCCATTTCATCTGTGATCAAATTGGCCAATAATTCTTTTTTATCTCTTAAAATGGAAGCAACTTTCATCATTTTTTGAGACCTTTCATCAAAAGAAGTATTTTTCCAATCTTTAAAAGCGCTGGCTGAAATTTTCAATTTTTCATCTACTTCTTTCGTAGTTAAAACTTTGTGCTCAGAGAAAATATTTCCGGTATAGGGATTAATCGATTGAAAGAACATACTGTACTTATTTTAATTTAGTTTGAGGGTCAATAGGTCTAACCATAAGAATTGAAGCATTGCCGCTTCGAGGATCAGTCAAATAATTATACAAAGGTTCTACCAAGATAAATCCGCATTTCATTTGGGCAGAAACAGTGGGATCGATCAACTCTCCGATCATCAAGGCCTCACAATATTCTTCAATGGTCATTTTATTCTTTAAAAGGTCAAAACCAATAGGCATTCCGGCTGTCAATTGGCCTTTACAACCCAATTTCAAGGCTATTTCCTGACGCAGGTTGTACATAGCTCGGGCTAAACCCTTTCGGCGATAATCAGGATGGACAGAAATATCTAGACCATATAACCATTCTCCCTGCGGATCGTGAGTCCCCATCCATAAGTTATCTGAAATATCTAAAAATGTATGATGTCCTTTTAAATAATTTTGACGCATTGCCGTTGATGAAGCTATGACCTTTTCACCTTCTAAAATGATTAACTGACCTTCAGGAAAAATTTCCAAATGTCTTTTGTAATGTTTTTCGGTCATTAATTCTTCTTTAGACAAAGTTGGAAATACTAGTCGTTGCAACTCAGCTTGCCTCAAAGCATGTTCTTCTCCTGGCGTTTTTAAGATAAAATTGCTTGTAAGTTCAAAAGAACAAGGGATCATAAGATAGCTCATAAAAAATAACACAGAAATCATCGGTTGGAATACCACAATCAAATTGATCGATTTTATCAATCCTTCATTCAGAAGATTCCAATCTATGATCGCCAAAATGACGAAAACTTGTAACCTTTTTTAAAATTAATCAATTATAATTCTTAAAACATTTTTTCAGAAATAAATAATGTTATTTTGATTCATGAACAGTGCCTAAATCATTAAATATTTTTAAATCTGCCCCTTTATTTGATAAGAGAAGGATTGGACGGGCTGTTTTTTTTAAGTAATTTTGATCAGATTCAGTTTTAATTTAAAAATTGAATAAAACTTCATTGATATACCATGAAATATTATTCCTTTCTGCTATTATTTTTTACTTCTTTTTTTTACGGTCAAATACAGGTCGAGCCTATCCGAATTAATCAACTTGGTTATTTAGAAAAGGGTGAAAAGGTTTTTGTCGTAGCTGATCTTGATAGTCAAACCTTTGAACTTTTAGACGAAGGAGGAATTGTGGTTTTTAATGGAAATTTAATGGACCAAGGTATTTGGGATAAATCGGGAGAGAAAATATCCCTGGGAGATTTTACCTCTTATACCAAATCCGGAAAATATACCCTTAAAGTTGGTGACCGGGTTTCTTATCCGTTTTTAATTTACAATGAAGTTTATAAAGAAGTTAAAAATGCTGTGTTAAAATCCTATTATCTGCAAAGAGTATCAATGCCTATTGAAGAAGAATACGCTGGAATTTATAAAAGACCAAAAGGTCATGATGATACCGATTTATTATTTCATTCTTCTACCCATAGAACAGGTACTTTAGATAGTCCAGGAGGCTGGTACGATGCAGGAGATTATGGTAAATACATGATTAATGCAGGTATTTCAACAGGTATTATGCTTTCTTTAGTAGAAAATTACCCCGATGCTTTTCCTGACAACAGTCTAAATATTCCTGAAAGTGGAAACAAAATACCGGACATTTTAGATGAATTAAAATACGAAATAGATTGGATGTTGAGTATGCAAGATGACGACGGGGGAGCTTTTGTAAAAATTAGTACCCTTAAATTTTGTGGCATGGTTATGCCCAACGAAGCGCCAAAAGACAGAAAGGTTATAGGCAAATCTACGGCAGCTGCCTTACATTTGGCAGCCATTGGAGCAATGGCCGCAAGAATTTATGAGCCATTTTTGCCCGAATATAGCCAAAGATGTTTATTGGCAGCAAACAAGGCTTGGGCATGGGCAGATAATAACCCGACAGTTTATTATGCAGAAAATCCGGAGGATGTAAAAACAGGCGCTTATAATGATACCGATTTAAATGAAGAATTTTTTTGGGCGGCCTCTGAATTATACACCACAACTAGGAAAGAAATATTCTACACGAGGATAAAGCCGAAATTAGGTGATTTTACTTTCAGGTTAGAAGAAAATTGGAGAAATTATAATGATAATATCGGGTATTATTCATTAGTGAACAGAAAAAGTCCATTATCTGAAAACGATAAAATTATTATTGCACATAGGATAATTAAGGTCGCAGATTCCCTCGCAATGGTTCAAAAATCTATCCCATATCAAATTCCAATAGATCATTTTGTTTGGGGTTCTAATAGTGATGTGCTGGACGCAGCAATCATTTATGCCCAAGCTTATGAGTTGACCAAAAAACCTAAATACCTCAAAGCGGCCAACGAAACTTTTGACTATGTCTTGGGAAAAAACGCAATGGGCTACTCTTTTGTTACGGGATTTGGAAGTAAACGAGTGATGCACATCCATCATCGTCCTTCTGAAGCTGATCAAATAGATCCCCCTTACCCGGGCTTTTTAGTGGGTGGACCGAATTTTCACAAACAAGATAAAGGTGATTTAGCAGCATCGGGGTTTAGCTATGCATCCGATTTTCCGGCAAAATCTTTTATTGACGCCATGCCTAGTTATGCGTCTAATGAGATCTGTATAAATTGGAACGCACCCTTGGTTTTTCTAGCAGGTTTTTTAGATCATTATAAAACGTTTCCCCAAAATTTTTAGTTACAAATTTATACCTCTAAAAAATGATTTTGAAAAATATGAAAATGACTAAATTATTCAATTTATTATCCATAATTACCTTAGGAACTATGAGCGTATTTGCACAAACGCCAACATCTGTACAAAGTATATTAATTGATTTAGAAGTCGAAACAGGAAAACAGAGAGTCGTCTTAAATGAGATGAGACATTTTGAAGCTCCAAATTGGTCAAGGGATGGACAGTTTTATCTAATCAATGCGACTGGAAAAATTGAAAAAATTGGCTTAACTGGGGAAAATTTGGGGGTAATTCCAACCGGCTTTGCAGACAATTGTAACAATGATCACGGTTTTACTTTTGACGGAAAAACCTTGATCATCAGCCATAATGACAAAACGGTAGGAGATGGCGCAAATTCTCGGATATTCGTTCTTCCCATCAACGGAGGAAAACCAACTTTGGTGACAGATAATTTCCCCAGCTATTGGCACGGAGTAAGCCCTGATGGCAAAAAATTGGTTTATTGTGCAGAGCGCAATGGAAACTGGGATGTTTATCAAATAGATATGGATGGAAAGAATGAAACACAATTGACGATAGCTCAAGGCTTGGATGATGGACCTGAATACAGTTATGACGGGAAATGGATTTATTTCAATTCTCACAGAACCGGCAGAATGCACATCTATCGCATGAAGCCCGATGGTACCCAGCAAGAGCAACTCACTTTTGACGATTTCGACAATTGGTTTCCTCACCCCTCTCCTGATAATAAAACAATTGCTTATATCTCATATATGGAAGATCAAAAAGGTGCACATCCTTTTGGGAAAGATGTAAAAATAAAGTTATTGGAACTCGAAACTGGAAAGATAAGAGATCTGACCGAAATATTCTTTGGTGGACAAGGCTCTTTAAATGTGCATAGCTGGTCTCCCGATGGTAAAAATTTGGCATTTGTAAAATATAAATAAAAATCGATGAAAGTATACTTAACTCTTCTTATGGCATTTATTATGACCACATGTAACAACAATCAACAAGATAAAATTGATTGTTCAGAAGTAATTTGCACAATGGAATTTAGATCGATTTCCATTTCTCTAAAAGATAAAAATGGAATGCCAATCGCTCTCGATAGTTTTAAAGTTAACACGGCAGATACCGGGAAAGACATAACAAGGCAATTAACCGATTTGGAATGGGAGCAAATTAGAGAAAATGGTTCCTATCCTATTTTTGGAGATGAATTTAGCAAAGAATATCAAAATAAGGAAGTTGAAATTCTTTTTGAAGGTTTTTTGGCTAATGAGAAAATAGCAAGTCTATCCTATTTGGTAGGTGCAGATTGTTGCCATGTTCAACTAATAGAGGGACAATTAGAAGTTGTGTTGGATGTTTAAATAGCTTGATTGATCTCTTTTGCCAGGATTATTTTTGACGAAGGTCTTTTTTGTGCTACTCTCCACATCGTTTTAGCTATATTTCCAGCAGGGTTAGGGCGATATTTTTTAAAGGGACCTACAAATAGGAAACTTAATTTTTCAAATAAAGTGATGGCCAAAGATTCTGCCCATCTTTTTTCGTTTCTTTTTCCGAGAATTAAAGAAGGTCTCAAAATATAGGTGAAAGGAATATGCTGAGCCAATACCCCTTCTTCCATTTCCCCTTTTGTTTTGTTATAAAAGATGTTGCTTTTGCTATTTGCTCCCATTGCAGAAACCACCGCAAAAAAGGGAATATTGTTTTCTTTGGTAAGCCTTGCCGCCCGGACTGGAATGCCGCAATCGATGGCTTTGTAAACAGTTTTATCGGGTGTTTTTTTCGCAGTCGTCCCGATACAACAAAAAACTTCATCCCCCTTGAAAATTTTTGAAAATTCTTCTAGTTTAAATAGATCTCCAATATATTGTTCCAGTTTAGGATGGTTTATGTCAAGTTTCTTCCTGCCAAAAACTTTTACCTTATGATAACCAATGTCCCCTAAAAGTTGATTCAGTAATTCAGATCCTGTTAATCCGGTAGCACCCAATATGATAGCGGTCTTTTCCATAACAACAAATTAATACCAGCGCTTTTTATTCTTTTTCGAAGCTGTCGATTTTCGCCCCTTTTTATAATTTCCACCCCGCTTTTTGTGTACTTCCGGTTTCGCTTTTGGATTGAGAGGATAAGGATGGTCTTCCTCCACTCTAATTTTCTCTCCCAACGTTTTTTCAATATCTGCCACATATGCTTTTTCGTCTGCCGAACAAAATGAATAGGCAATACCCTGTTTATCTGCTCTCCCGGTTCGACCAATTCTATGAACATAAGTTTCAGAGACGTTGGGTATGTCAAAATTTATCACAGCATCTAATCCGTTAATGTCGATACCACGGGAAGCCACATCTGTGGCAATTAATATATTCACATGCCCGCTTTTAAATTTTTGTAATGCGTCCTGACGGGCGTTTTGGGATTTATCCCCATGAATACTATCAGTGAGATAGCCATTCCTTTTTAGGGTTTTCTCTAACTTTTCTACCCCATACTTGGTACGCCTAAAAATGAGGATATTTCCTTTAATGGTATTTCTTAGAAGATGCAAGGTAAGCTCTATTTTCTTAGGTTTTGGCGTGAAATACAAAACTTGATCTACTGCGTCAGCAGCTTTAGCATGTGGATTAACCTCTATTCTTACAGGATCATTTAAAATATCCTCAGCTAATTCTATCACTTTTAACGGGATAGTTGCAGAAAAAAGTAAATTTTGCTTTTCTCTTGTACAAAGTCGTTCAATTTTTCGAACATCATCAATAAATCCCATGTCCAGCATTAAATCGGCTTCATCTAAAACCAGCATTTCGACATAGTCCAAATTCACTTCATCTTGCTTGTGCAGATCTAGTAGCCTTCCCGGAGTTGCAATCAATATATCGATCCCTTTTTTGAGTCGTTCGACTTGTGGTTCAATGGGTATACCTCCATAAACAACTGTAGTTCTCAAATTGGTGTATTTGCCATAACTTTTAAAATTCTCTTCAATTTGAATAGCGAGTTCGCGCGTTGGAGGTATGATTAAGGCTTTGATTTTTTTACCTTTCTTGGGATTATCTTGCCTATCAAATAAAAGTTGCAAGATGGGTAGTGCAAAAGAAGCGGTTTTTCCTGTTCCGGTCTGAGCAGATACAATGACATCTTTCTTCTGTAAAACCAATGGTATTGTTTTTTCTTGAACTGCCGTAGGATGCTCATAATTCATTTCTCCCAGTGCTTTCAAAATTGATTTGTTTAGTTGAAGATCTTTAAAAGACATATATATGATTTTTACAAAGGTATGCTTTCATGTTCTTATTTTATAATTGGGTCTGGCAACAATCAAAACTGATCGCTCATTCCACATCTGAGGCAAATGAGCAGAAGCCTTTACCTCATACTTTTAAAAAATGTAATAGAAAATTTCTAGGTTGCCTTTTTTGAAGGATTTGTTTAAAAATCAATCTTCTAAAAACCGACTTATGCTAAAAAAATAAAGGAGTTTACTTTTATCGTAAACTCCCTTAAACCGGTAAGAAGACCCTGCTTATTTCCTCTTAAATCCAATTAATTTCCTTTTTTATGATCTGCCAAAAAAGTGGCTAAACCTATATCAGTTAAAGGATGTTTTAGTAATCCTTTGATTGCACTTAAAGGACCGGTCATCACATCAGAACCAATTTTTGCACAATCGATAATATGCATGGTATGGCGAATTGATGCGGATAAAATTTGCGTATCAAATCCATAATTGTCATAGATCAATCGGATTTCTGAGATTAAATGTAATCCATCCGTAGAAATGTCATCCAATCTCCCTAAAAATGGAGAAACATAGGTTGCACCTGCTTTTGCAGCCAATAAAGCCTGACCTGCTGAAAAAACAAGAGTTACGTTTGTCTTGATTCCTTTACCTGAAAAATATTTACAGGCTTTAACACCATCCGCTATCATCGGTAATTTAACAACAATTTGAGGGTGCAATGCGGCCAACATTTCACCTTCCTTTACCATTCCGTCAAAATCTGTGGCAATTACTTCTGCGCTAACATCTCCATCTACTATTTCACAAATTGCTTTATAATGATTCAAAATATTTTGTTCTCCGGTAATTCCTTCCTTAGCCATTAAAGATGGATTCGTTGTAACGCCATCTAAAATACCCATTGCTTGCGCTTCTCTAATTTGATCTAAGTTTGCAGTATCGATAAAAAACTTCATGATTGTATATTTAATTTCGTGCAAATATACTCCAACTTAAGATTTATCAAGATAATTTTTAAAATGATTCCTCAGATTTAACAGTTGCGCCCCTGAAAGTTATTCTTTTCAACTTTCGTAACTTTACAATTATTTACAAATTAAAACGATGAATTCCCCAGACATAATCCATCTAAACGGACACGAACATATTCTTTATACCCCTCAAAATTATACTGTTAGGGAAACTGCTGACTTGAGTCGTTCTAATTTTGAGTTAATGGATAGGCGAAGATCGATCAGGTCCTTTTCAGATCAGCCCGTAGACAGAAAAGTAATAGAAAACCTAATCAAAACGGCCTCTACTGCCCCCTCGGGAGCCCATAAACAACCATGGACATTTTGCGCCATTTCTGATCCTGATTTAAAAAAAAGGATCAGAATTTCTGCCGAGGCAGAGGAAAAAGATTCTTATGAAAGGCGGATGAGCCAATCGTGGTTAAAAGACCTGGAACCCATGGGAACTGATATGTACAAACCTTTTTTGGAAATAGCTCCATGGCTAATCGTTATTTTTAAAAAGGTCTACGAAATAGGAGAAGAAAAAGATACGAAAAGGAATTATTACGTGAATGAATCGGTGGGTATTGCGAGTGGAATGTTGATTACAGCCATTCATCAAGCCGGATTAGTTACCCTGACCCATACACCTAGTCCGATGCAATTTCTGCATACAATACTGGACAGACCGGAAAATGAAAGGCCTTACCTTTTATTACCTGTAGGTTATCCTGCAAGCCCTTGTTATGTGCCCAATATTAAAAGAAAGGAACTTAAAGATATTGCCGTCTTTTATTGAATGAGTTCTTATAAATCATAATGATTCATAAGCATTTTTTCGTACCATTTATCCGGTAGTACACGCTTTAATACAATGGAGAATTTCTGTAAAAAACTTCCAACTTTATAGTGGATAGCCGGATTTTCCTTATTGATGATCCGCTCAATTGCCCTGGCAAATATCATAGGATCTCCGCCCTGATCTACATGAGCATCCATTAATTCGAGACTTTTTTTATACGTATTCGCATAAGCCGATTTATCATTTATCTCAGTTGTAACCCTTCCTGAAGCAATATTTGTGGCAAAATCTCCGGGAGCAATGTTTGCCATGTGAATACCATAAGGTTTTACTTCCATCCTCAGTGCTTCCGTAACCAATTCCAGAGCACCTTTTGATGCAGAATAAATAGCTCGAAATGGCAAACCCATATAACCTGCAATCGAAGTAACATTAATAATTAAACCTTTTTTTTGCTTTCGCATTTGAGGCAAAACAGCTTTCATCATCTCTATGGCACCAAAAAAATTTGTTTCAAAAACCTCTCTCATACCATCTGTGGGTGTATCTTCAATTGGCCCGGTAATCCCAATTCCGGCGTTGTTAATCAATATATCAATTGTTTTTTCTTTTGAAAGTACATACGAAATAGCTTTCTCGATGGAGTATTTATCTCTGACATCCATTTGAATAAGCTCAAATGAATGGTTTCCTTTTGGATTTCTACCTGTTCCATAGACCTTAAACCCAAGACTTTGAAGATGAATCGCGGTAGAAAGACCAAGTCCGGAAGTAGCCCCGGTTATAAAAACTACTTTATCATGCATAAATGCAAAGATGAAAAAAACCAATAAACTCTGTGAAAAATATTGAAGAAAAAATGGCAAGCTACCTGCATCACACCGCTACGACCTAATACCTTTGCTGCGTTCCCGCCCTGGAGGATTCAAAGGGAGCTGGTTGTGCAGGACTTGCCGCTGCAAATTTACAACCCTTTTGCCATATTGCAACTATTTTTTTGTAACTTTTTCAAACCTTATTTTACTAATCCTTTAACAATTCATTTTAAGTATTATATTTGTTATCATAAAAACCAAAAAACCATGGAAAACCAAAGTGCTCAACCTAAAAATGTAATGATTACCTATGGGGTAATTTTAGGTGTTTTATCAGTTATTTTCGCTCTTATTTATTATGTACTTGGCAAAACTTATGAACAAGATTCGTTAAGATCGATTTTGTCTTTTGTGCTCTCGGCTGTAGTCATTTTTCTCGGCTTAAAAAAGTTTAAGGATTTAAATAATGGCTATTTAACGATTGGACAGGCCATAAAAACCGGATTAGGTATTGCCATGATATCCGGATTGATTTCTGTCATTTACACTGTTTTATTTATGACGGTAATAGAACCGGAATATGTGAACAATGTTGTCGAGGTTTCTAGACAGGCCATATTAGAAAAATATCCTGATTTTTCTGACGAACAATTAGAACAGGCCTTGGATATGACCAGAAAATTTTCATCTCCGGGAATGATGGCCGGAATTATTTTGCTGTTCTCCGCTGTATTTGGATTTATTATTTCTCTGATTGAAGGATTAATCTTAAAAAACAATCCGGAAACTGTATAAAATTTCTCAATGGATCTGTCCATAGTAATACCTTTATTAAACGAAGAAGAGTCTTTACAAGAACTATATGATTGGATTTCAAAAGTAATGGAATCCAATCATTTTAGTTATGAAATAGTTTTTATCGATGACGGAAGCACTGACCGTTCTTGGGATTTGATCGAATCTTTAGGTGCAAAAGACCCAAGAGTTAAAGGGATCAAATTCCCCAGAAATTACGGAAAATCTCAGGCCCTCAATGCGGGATTCAAACAGGTAAATGGTGACGTTATCATTACAATGGATGCCGACCTACAAGATAGTCCTGAAGAAATTCCGGAACTTTTTAAGCTCATCAAAGAAGAAAATTTCGATCTGATTTCAGGATGGAAAAAAGTACGTCACGATTCCAAAATAAAGAAGAACTTACCTTCAAAATTATTTAATGCGGCGGCCAGAAAAACTTCAGGCTTGGATTTACACGATTTTAACTGCGGTCTAAAAGCTTATAAAAATGATGTCGTAAAAAGTATCGATGTCTATGGAGAAATGCACAGATATATTCCGGTATTGGCTAAAAATGCGGGTTTTACTAACATCGATGAAAAAGTCGTAGCCCACCAGGCTAGAAAATACGGAAAAACAAAATTTGGCATGAACCGCTTTGTCAATGGCTTTTTAGACCTTCTCACCATCAATTTCTTGTCCCGATTTGGCAAAAGACCGATGCATTTATTTGGTCTATTGGGAACACTCATGTTTGCTATCGGTTTTTTCGCATCACTCTATATCGGAATCACCAAACTCATAAAACTTTACAACCATGAACCTACGATATTGGTAACGGACAATCCTTGGTTTTATATCGCGCTGACTGCCATGATGATTGGTTCACAATTGTTTCTTGCAGGTTTTCTGGGAGAACTGATTACACGATCAAAAAATCAGGAAAAACGCTATTCTGTAAGCAAGCAAATTAATTTTTAAAAGTATATTTGTCTAACAAACTGAACACCATGACTCAAGACGCTATTCTACAAAAAGCCAAAAACTGGCTTAGTGGAACATTTGATAAATCCACTCAAAACGAAATCAAAGATTTAATTGACAACAATCCTTCCGAATTGATGGATAGATTTTACAAGGATCTTGAATTTGGAACCGGAGGAATGCGCGGGACAATGGGTGCCGGAACAAATCGAATCAACAAATATACACTAGGAAAAAATACGCAAGGACTTTCAAATTATTTACTCCAGCACAGTGGTAAAAAGCAACCCAAAGTGGTCATAGCTTACGATTGCAGAAATAATAGTGAGTTGTTTGCCAAAGAAGTGGCCAAAGTCTTTTCTGCAAATGGAATTTACACCTATTTATTTGAATCCTTGAGACCTACTCCTGAATTGTCTTTTGCAGTAAGAGAATTGAGTTGCGACGCGGGAATTGTATTAACTGCTTCTCATAATCCCCCTGAATACAATGGTTACAAAGTGTATTATGATGATGGAGGTCAAATCGTTCCACCGCAAGACAAAGCGATTGTTGATGAGATAAACTCTTTGAAATTTTCAGATATCAAATTTGATGGTAACGAAAAATTAATAGAAATCATTGGTGATAAAATAGATCAAAAATTCATTGAAGCCTCAGTAAAAAACTCAACCTTTAAATCAACCAAAGGAAGAGAAAATCTGAAAATAGTTTTTACGCCTTTGCACGGAACTTCTATTACTATTGTTCCGGATGCGCTTAAACAAGCCGGATTCACAGATGTTCATATCGTCGAAGAACAAAGAGAGCCTAATGGAAACTTTCCAACTGTCAAATCTCCAAATCCGGAAGAACCTGAAGCCTTAAAGATGGCTACAGATTTGGCAAATAAAATTGGTGCTGATATTTTGATTGGTACAGATCCTGATTGCGACAGATTAGGTATTGCCGTGCGGAACAACGAAAATGAGCTCGTATTATTAAATGGAAATCAAACCTTTTGTATTCTGGTTTCTTTCTTGATGAAAAAATGGCATGAAGAAGGAAAAATCAATGGTAAACAATTTATCGGATCGACCATAGTTACCACAGATCTGGTTAAAAAGATTGCAGATTATTACAATGTTGAGACCAAGACAGGATTAACAGGCTTTAAGTGGATTGCAAAAATGATTCGCGATGTAGAAGGTATTGAGGATTTTATTGGTGGCGGCGAAGAAAGTTTTGGTTTTATGGTTGGTGATTTTGTTCGAGATAAAGATGCTGTCTCTTCTACCCTATTAGCTTGTGAAATAGCTGCTGATGCGAAGAGCAAAGGAAGCACACTTTATGACGAATTGATGAATTTGTATGTAGATCATGGCCTCTACAAAGAACATTTAATTTCGGTAGTAAAAAAAGGAATGGAAGGAGCAAAAGAGATCAACCAAATGATGGTGAACATGCGCCAAAATCCTTTACGTGAAATAGACGGAGAAAAAGTCAAGACCTTGAACGATTATCAGGAATCTACTTCAAATAATTTCATCACCGGTACTCAAGAAAATATCGATCTCCCAAAATCTGACGTATTGATCTACGAAACGGAAAAAGGAACTAGGATCGCAGCCAGACCTAGCGGTACAGAGCCGAAAATCAAATTTTACTTTAGTGTAAATTCGAAAGTAAAAAACAGACAGGAAATTGCCTCCGCCGAAAAACAACTGGACGAAAAAATCAAAAGAATTATTAAAGAACTATCTTTGTAGGCATTTTTGAAAAAAATCAATACTGCCAACTAAAAGACTTAGATGAATTATTTTTTAAAAACGCTTCGTTTTGCCAAACCTTATACCAAGTACGCATGGCTGAATGTGCTGTTCAATGCCCTTTACGCTGTTTTTAATGTTCTTTCTGTCCTCGCTTTTATTCCTGTTTTGGGTATTCTTTTTGGCAGCGAAGAAAAGGTGACAGAAAAACCTGTTTTCAAAGGAATTACAGGAATCTATGATTACGTTCAAAACAGTCTAAATTATTTAGTTTCAAATACAATCGAAACTAATGGAACAGAAAGGGCTCTTTTGATTATTTGTTTGATCAGTTTTGGTCTGTTTTTCTTGAAAAATCTTTTTCGGTATTTGGCGGAATTTGTGTTGGCTTATTTCAATAGCGGAATTGTTAAAGATCTGAGGGATGCATTATACGATAAAATTTTAGAACTCCCTATTTCTTATTTTTCTGAAAAGAAAAAAGGTGATACGATTGCGCGTATGACAAGCGACGTTCAGGAAATTGAAAATTCTTTTCTCAACTCTTTAGAAGCTATTGTAAGAGAGCCATTAACCATTGTGTTTACGCTTATCTCTATGTTTGCCATTAGCTCAAAACTCACTCTGTTTGCGTTTATTTTACTTCCGGTATCAGGATATTTAATTTCATCTGTAAGTAAAAAATTAAAAGCTAAATCTCTGCTTGCTCAACAAGAAACAGGAAATTTCTTGTCTTTTATTGAAGAAACTTTAGGTGGATTAAAGATCATTAAAGGTTTTACAGCTGAAGATAAAATGAAAAGTAAGTTTCACAATTCTACGGCGAAATTTAAAAAATTGATGATCAGTGTTTTTCAAAGAAAAAGTTTAGCATCACCAATGAGTGAATTTTTGGGATCTGCAACGATCATTGCGATCTTATGGTTTGGTGGCCGATTAGTTTTAAGAGGAGAAGACGGTATGAAACCCCAAGAATTTTTGGGATATATAGGATTGTTTTACCTGATATTAAATCCGGCGAAAGCTATATCAAAAGCTATTTTTTCTGTTCAAAAAGGAAATGCTTCGGCAGAAAGAATTTTATCTATTCTGGAAACAGAGAACACAATTGCCGATAGACCAAATGCGCTAGACAAAACTTCATTTGATAGCACAATAGAACTAAAAAACATCTCATTTAAATATAAAGATGATTTTGTTTTGAAGGATTTTTCACTCAAAATTCCCAAAGGTTCAACTGTTGCTTTGGTAGGGCAATCTGGCAGCGGAAAATCAACCATAGCGAATTTAGTCCCCAGATTTTACGATGTGAATATGGGTGAAATTCTGATTGATGGAGTCAATATAAAAGACATAAAAAAGGAATCTTTAAGAGACCTTATCGGATTGGTCACTCAGGAATCCATTTTGTTTCACGATACCGTTAAAAACAATATTCAGTTGGGCGTAAATAAAGCTACCGACGAAGAAACGATAGAAGCCGCGAAAATTGCCAATGCTCATGAGTTTATTATTGATCTGCCTCAACAATACGACACAAATATTGGTGATAGTGGCAATACGTTATCTGGGGGGCAAAGACAGCGATTGTCAATTGCAAGGGCAGTATTAAAGAATCCTCCTATCATGATTTTGGACGAGGCAACTTCTGCTTTGGATACTGAATCTGAACAACTTGTACAATCTGCTTTGGAAAAAATGATGCAAAACAGAACATCTCTTGTAATTGCACATAGGCTATCCACCATTCAAAAGGCCGATCTGATTGTGGTGATGCAAAAAGGAAAAATAGTAGAACAAGGTAGGCATGAAGAATTGTTGAGCAAAGAAAGTGCTTATTACAATTTAGTAAACATGCAATCCTTACAGTAAATATTGGAAATGGATATTATTGAAAGTTTAGAATGGCGCTATGCGTGCAAAAAATTTGATGAAAAATCAAAGCTTACAGAAGACCAAGTAAATAGATTAAAAAAAGCATTTAACCTAACAGCAACTTCTTTTGGTTTGCAACCCGTAAAAATGTTGATCATTACCGATAATGAAACAAAAGGTAAAATCTTTAAATACAGTTATTTTCAAAAACAAGTCACTACATGTTCTCATCTGTTAGTTTTTTGTATAAACACTGTTATGGATGATCAAACCATCGACAATTACTTCGAACTTGAAAAAGAAATTCGTGGTACTTCCGAAGAAGTAATTTCCAAATTTAGAAATCAGCTCAAACAAATTTATAAAGGTAAAAGTCAGAATGAAATTGAACAATCTGCGATTAATCAGGCGTATATCATTTTAGGAAATTTGATGACTGTCTGTGCGGTAGAGGGAATCGATTCTTGTCCGATGGAAGGTTTTGTGCCCGAAAAAGTGGATGAAATACTCGGCTTAAGAGATAAAAACCTAAAATCTGTTCTGATGCTACCTGTGGGTTATAGAGCCGAAGACGATTTCATGAAAAGCTTAAAAAAAGTGAGAAAACCAATGGAAAATCTCATTTTTGAAGATGTGATGATTAAATCATAACCCTTTAATCTGCTTACAAAATGATAGGATTGCCGGCAATAAATCAAATTTTTTGTTGGTTTTATTATTCCCTAACTTTGCTTACAATAATTCGTCCCAATGAACATCGCTCAAATAGAACCTAAAGCAATCTGGAAAAATTTTTCTTTGATTAATGCCATTCCTCGCGCATCAAAAAAAGAGGACAAAATCATTCAATTCATGCTCGATTTTGGCAGTAAACTTGGCTTGGAAACCCAAACAGATTCTGTTGGAAATGTACTTATCAGAAAACCTGCTACACCGGGCATGGAAAATCGAAAAACGGTAGTTCTTCAATCACATCTCGATATGGTTCATCAAAAGAATAATTCGACAAAATTTGATTTTGACAAACAGGGAATTGATATGTACATCGATGGAGATTGGGTAAAGGCAAGGGGAACAACCCTAGGTGCCGACAATGGATTAGGTGTAGCGGCGATTATGGGGGTTTTGGAAAGTAAGGAAGTTGAGCATCCCGCGATAGAAGCCCTGTTTACGATTGATGAAGAAACAGGAATGACTGGAGCCAAAGGACTTAAAGGAGGCTTTTTAAAGGGAGATATTTTACTCAATCTTGATACCGAAGAGGATGATGAAATCGATATTGGTTGTGCTGGTGGAATCGATGTTACGGCTACTAAATTCATCAACAAAGTAAAAGCCAATCCTGAGGCCATCACTTTTGAATTAACCCTAGGAGGATTGCAAGGAGGTCACTCTGGTATGGATATTGACAAAGGTTTGGGAAATGCCAATAAGCTCATGAATGAGGCACTCCTTTCTGTAAAAAATTTCATTCAGCTGTCAACATTAAAAGGGGGAAGTTTAAGAAATGCAATTCCAAGGGAAAGCGTTGCTGTATTTACTTGTCATCCGGGAGAGGAAGAAAATGTTATTTCTTTATTGGAAAGATCATTAACCAAAATTAAAACTCAATATCAAAAGGTAGATCCTAATTTCAATTACACGCTCAAAAAAGTAAATCCGATTGAAAATGTACTTTTGCAAAACGACCAAAACCAATTACTTTCATCCATCGAAGAAGCCCATAATGGTGTTTTTAAAATGAGTAATTTCATGGATGATTTGGTAGAAGCGTCCAACAATATTGCCAAAATCACAGTAGACCATAAAAAAATTACCATAGAGTGTTTGACTAGATCTTCTGTGGAAGAAAGTAAAATGGAAGTAGCGAACGGCTTAAAAACTACCTTTGAAAATAACGGATTTCAAGTCAAATTTACGGGAGATTATCCCGGATGGAGTCCAAATCCTAATTCGCCAATCTTATCTGTCCTTGAAAAATTATACGAGGAAATATTTGAGAAAAAACCAAAAGTAGTTGCTTGTCATGCGGGTTTGGAATGCGGAATTTTAGGTAGTCATTATCCCCAATTAGATATGATTTCCTTCGGCCCTACTATTCGTGGTGCTCATTCTCCAGATGAAAAAGCAAGTATTTCATCTTCTCAAAAATTTTGGAAATACCTTACGTCAATTTTAAAGAATACACCAAACAAATAAAAATAAGGGCATTTTCTGAGTAAAAGTGAAAGAAATTTATGAATTCTTTAATAACATTTTTTTGTTCACATGTGTCTTTTGCACAATATTTGCTGTCGCAGATTTAATATGACTACGATGAAGAAAAATTTGTTTTTTTTGCTTCTTTTATGTCCGATGCTGGTCTTTGCTCAAATAGATCAGGGCAAATCAATTAAATTGGAAGGGTTTAACTATTCTAATATACAGTCAGACAGCGAAGCTCCAAGAGAGGAAAATCAATTCGACATAAAAATACCCCAAAACTATAATTTTAGTCCCGATTATAATCCCAATTTCGATCCTAATAAAACTGAATTCGACTTTCTAAAAAGTAACGCTAAAAAATTGCCCAATTTTATGTCACAATCCGAGGCAGAAAAAGATGTCTTGAAAATAAAATATTTTAATGGGAAAGACATGAGTAATCCTTCTATGAGGACAAATCAAGAATTAGGAAAACTCAGCACAACTTCTAAAAAGATAAGAATAGAATGCCGTGACCATAGTTATGTAGATGGAGACCGCGTTCGTGTTTATCTGAACGAAAAGGTTTTATACAAAAATGTGGGTTTAGAAGGCAGCTATTTTGTAATCAATATTGATTTAGAAGAAGGGTTCAATCGCATTGATATTGAAGCACTTAATCAAGGATCTTCAGGCCCGAATACGGCTGCCTTTTTGGTTTTTGATAGGAATGGTTATAAACTTGCCGATAAGGAATGGAATATGGGTACCGGACAGATAGCAACCCTGGTAGTAATGAAGAATTAATTTATTACATTTATAGTAAACTTTTTTTTTATGAAAAAAACGGTTTACTTTTTGATTTTTATCATTTCTTTTCACCTATTTGCCCAAGACCACGTTGGGTATTCAGAATCAGAGTTTATAGAATCTTCAAAACGAAAGGACTGGCGGTTTAAAATAACACCCTATGCCTGGTTAGCCGGTCAATCAACCGATGTCAATGATGAACAAATTAGACAGTCATTTAATGACTTAACTTCCCTGACAAATTTTGGAATGCAACTGACTGGAACAGTTTATTATAAAAGGTGGTTCGTCGGCTCAAATTTCACTTATGCCAAACTAGGAGATTCCAATAGTGAAAACTTTATTTCCTACAACTTGAATATTGACCAAATTATTTTAGATAATAAAATTGGATACATATTAATTGACCATATCAATTACGACAATAATGATGTTATTGATGGATGGGCCATGGAAGTATCGATAGGGGCAATTTATTGGCTAAATGATGTAACTTTTGCATTTGAAATCCCGTTAGGGGATATTCTACCCCCCATAAAACAAAAATTAACGGAATATCAAAATTGGTGGGATCCGGTAATTGGAACTAATTTCCGATTAATTTTAAGTCCAACGGTCCTATTAAGCCTTTCGACGAACCTAGGAGGTTTTGGTGTGGGAAATGCTTCGGATTTGTACTTTGACATAAGCTATCTCAATACATTCAAAGTATCAAAATTGTTAACGGTAACGGCAGGTTACAAAACATTTAAGTACAATAGAATAGAAGGTTCAGGTGAGGAAAGAGTAAAGACAAATGTCACTGCTTTCGGGCCATTATTGGGTGTAACCATGAACTTTTAATCACCAAAGAATTGGCGTTTTTCCAATTTTCATCAAATAGGTATTTGTTTGGCTAAAGTGTTTATTTCCAAACCAATAACCTCTGTTAGCACTTAAAGGTGATGGGTGTCCGGAAGTTAGAACTAAATGTTTTTGTCTGTCAATTTTAGAGCCCTTCTGTTTGGCAAAACCTCCCCACAAAAGAAAAACGAGCTTATCTTGCTTATCTGATAGGGAAGTTATCACGGCATCCGTAAATCTTTCCCAACCTTTTTTTTGGTGAGATCCGGCCTGATTTGAGCGTACAGTTAATGTAGCATTAAGTAATAGAACTCCTTGTGCTGCCCAAGAAGATAAATCTCCATTTTCGGGATAGGTTTTTTGAATATCTGTTTCAAGTTCCTTAAAAATATTGATAAGAGATGGTGGGTGCTGTATACCGTTGTGCACTGAAAAACACAAGCCATTGGCCTGATTAGCTCCGTGATAAGGATCTTGCCCAAGAATAACAACCTTTACACGATCAAATGGACAAGAGTCAAAAGCTTTAAAAATTTCCTTTCCTTTGGGGTAACAAGTATGACTGCGGTACTCAGCTCTTATATATTTGATCAATGAAGTAAAATAATCCTCTTCAAATTCACCTTTTAAAACTTCATACCAACTAGGTTCAATTTTTATATCCATTTGAATAGTTTTGAATAGTTCATTGCTATGATCAGATTTTCATATTTTTGCACCTATAAATAACCCGCTTTGATCAGCAAAATAACACAAAATACTTTAAACGATCTCGAATTTGAACAGGTTCTGATAATTATTTCAGGATTTTGCCTAACCGATTTGGGAAAAGATCAGGTGTTAAAGATCAAACCAATTGCGAGTATAAAAAAACTTCTTACAGAACTCCACATTACGAACGAGTTCTTATCTTCCTTTGAAAACAACAACAGAATACCAAATCGCTATTTTGAAGAAATAAACAAAGAATTATTATATTTTAGAATTGTGGATAGTTATTTGGAAGGCAAGGGATTTTTGAAACTATCAGCGCTTTCGGATACTGTGCTAATTTTAAAACAATTCTTTGAAAAATTTAAAGAGATATATCCGAAACTACATGAACAAGCGCTGGAAGTTGATTACGAGCCGATTGTTTCAAAACAAATAGAAAAATATATAACGAATTTTGGTGAGGTAAAAGATGATTCTAGCACTGAATTGGCAATCATCCGCAGGAGAATTAACCATGCTCGCGGACAAATAAGTGCCAGTTTCAACAAGTCCTTGGGTCACTACGCAAATCTTGGTTATCTGGATGATATCAAAGAATCTATTGTAGAAAATCAAAGAGTTTTAGCGGTACAAGCCATGTATCGTAAAAAAGTAAAAGGTTCTATTCTGGGTAGTTCTAAAACAGGAAGTATTGTATATATAGCGCCCGAATCTACTTTGGAATATAACCGTGAACTAAATATATTAGAATTTGAAGAAAAAGAAGAGGTCATTAGAATACTGAGAAAACTGACAAATGAATTACGCCCTTTTGAAGATATTTTGAGGAAACAACAGTTCTATTTAACTGCTCTTGACGTTTCAGGAGCAAAAGCTAAATATGCACACGATATAGATGCCTGCCTGCCAAAAATAACCAAGGAAAAAATAATCGACTTAAAAAATGCCTATCATCCTTTATTGTTGGAAGAAAACAAAAAAAAGAAATTAAAAACCATACCACAAAACATACGCTTAGACCCAAAACAGAGAATTATAGTTATCTCAGGACCCAATGCTGGAGGTAAAAGTATTACGCTTAAAACTATTGGCCTTTTACAAGTAATGCTTCAAAGTGGGATGTTGATACCTGTAAACGAAAAAAGTGAAGCTACTTTCTTCAACAAGATTCTAACAGATATCGGCGACAATCAATCCATAGAAAATCATTTGAGTACTTACAGTTATCGCTTAAAAAATATGCGACTTTTCCTTGAGAAATGTAATGAAAACACCTTGTTCTTAATTGATGAATTTGGAACAGGAAGTGACCCCGAGTTGGGTGGTGCTTTAGCCGAGGTATTTCTGGAAGAGTTTTATGAAAATGGTTCCTATGGCATCATTACCACTCATTATGCCAATTTAAAAGTATTGGCCGATGAACTCCCTGAAGTATTAAATGCCAATATGCAATTTGATCAAAGAACATTAGAACCCCTTTATAAGTTGATAACCGGTCAGGCCGGAAGTTCGTTTACATTTGAGGTGGCTCAAAAAAATGGAATCCCTTTTCGATTGATCAATAGGGCAAAAAAGAAAGTTGAAAAAGAGAAAATCAGGTTAGATAAAACAATTGCCAAATTACAAACAGAAAGAAATGTTTTGAGACAAACTTCGGTTGAACTTGAAAAAGAAAAAGCCCTAGCAGAAGAGAATTCACAAATTTTGGCCGAAAAACAAGCAAAAATTCAAGCTAAAGTAAACCAGTTTCAAGAACTCTACGATCAGAATCAAAAAATGCTCATGTACGGGCGACAGTTAAATCAAATTCTTCATAAGTACTTTCAAAGCGAAAACAAAAAAGAACTAAAAGAACAGCTGATGAAATGGGTTGGCATGGAACACGCCAAGCACAAGAAACAATTGGAAGATAAAAAGTTAAAGGTTATTGATAAAGTTGAGCAACCACATTCCAAACCGATTTCTAAACGAGAAAGAAAAAAAATAAACGAACTGGTAAGACAGGAAGAAAAAATAAAAAAAGACGCTCTTTTGAAGGCTGAAAAAGAAGTTTTAGAGGAAGTAAAAAAAGTTCGTAAAATTAAAATAGCCCGGGAGAAAAAATTAGCAAGAGAACAAAGCGATTACGAGTTTAAAATTAATGACAGAGTAAGGATGATTGAGGGTACAGCCAAAGGAACAATTGAAAAAATTGAAAAGAATATTGCTACTATTAATTATGGAATGTTCACGGCCAAAACCAATTTAGATCAGTTAGAATTGGTTGAGTCAGCAAAAAAATAGTTCGGAATGAATTAGTGATAAAGATCATCTAAAAAGATGTTCTCATTTCTTATATTTATGAAATGATTTCCAAAAAAACCAAATACGGACTAAAGGCCTTGGCTTACATAGCAAGGCAAGAGGATAAAATGGTCCAGATTGCTACTGTTGCTGAACACGAAAACATACCGCATAAATTCTTGGAGAGTATTTTGTTGTCATTGAGAAAAGCGGGTTTTTTGGGTTCTAAGAAAGGTAAAGGAGGAGGTTATTATTTACTAAAGAAACCTTCAGAAATTCCAATGACGGATGTGATAAGAATTTTAGAAGGTCCAATTGCCATGCTGCCCTGTGTGAGTTTAAATTACTACGAACGATGTGAAGATTGTCCTGATGAAAATGCATGTGGCGTACACAAGCTTATGATTCAAGTAAGAGACAGTACACTTAATATATTCAAAAACAATAGTTTAGAGGATATTAAATAATTTTCCTGTTTTTTTTATCGGTTTTTATTTGTACATGAAAATAATATTTTACTATATTTGTCTTATAATCCTATTATTCCGATAGACTTATAGTATTTAAGAAATGATTTTAGATAAGGTACTTTATGTAAATAATCCAGAAGAGCCTAAAAATGTCCCTTTAGAGAAGACATCCCGCAGTATAGTCAAATCTATCAGTTGGCGAATTGTAGGCACTATTGATACCATTCTCATCTCTTATCTAATTACGGGTACATTATCATTAGCACTTTCTATCGGCGCCGTAGAAACTATCACAAAAATTCTTCTGTACTTTTTTCATGAAAGAGTGTGGAATTTTATTAAATGGGGAAAAAATGAATGTTAATTTTTCATATGTAGATTTATCAATTGTAAATGCTGAATTAAGAAATAAAGATCCTTTTGAGATCATTAGATGGGCCATTAATGTAGCTAAAAGACCAATTCTAACAACAAACTTTGGCCCTTATTCAGCCTCATTAATTCATGCGGTGAATTCAGTTAAAAAAGATATCGAAGTGGTTTGGGTTGATACGGGATACAATACGCCTCAAACCTACAGATATGCGAATAAATTGATCAATCGATTAAAATTAAACATGAAGATTTTTGTACCCAAAACAACTACGGCCTTTCGTGATGTAGTTTATGGAATTCCTGAAGTCGGTACAGAAGCTCATCAGCATTTTACAAATGAGGTAAAGATAGAACCCTTTAAAAGAGCCTTATCCAACATTTCGCCGGACGTTTGGTTTACTAATATCCGTAAAGGTCAGACTGAACATAGAAATTCATTAGATATTGTGACAATGACCAAAGAAGGTATTCTTAAAGTAAGCCCTTTCTTTTATTGGAATGACACTCAAATTGAGTTGTATCTGAAAGCCAATGAATTGCCTAACGAATTTAAATACTTCGATCCAACTAAAGTTTTTTTAAACAGAGAATGTGGGATACACCTGTAAACTAAGTTTCCCCCTCCCACATTTTCTTATTAAATCAAACCATCATGCAAAGTTTCAGAACAGAAATTGAGAATCCTATTGTCCAAAAAGATATCATCGATCTAGAAAAAAAAATTCGACTTTTTAAGGAAGGAAAAATAGACGAAGAGCGTTTTCGCAGTCTTCGTCTGGCAAGAGGAGTATACGGACAACGACAAGAGGGTGTTCAAATGATTCGAATCAAATTACCTTATGGGAAATTGAGCTCTGAACAACTGTACAGAATTTGTGATGTTTCGGAAGAATATTCAACCGGTAGATTGCACATTACCACACGTCAGGACATACAAATCCATTATGTAAGTTTAGACCGAACGCCAGAGTTATGGGCAGAATTGGAAAAAGATGCCATAACCTTGCGCGAGGCCTGTGGAAATACTGTTAGAAATATTACTGCTTCAGCAACGGCAGGTATCGATCCAAACGAACCATTTGATGTCTCACCTTATGCGGATGCAATGTTCAGATTTTTCTTGAGAAATCCAATTTGTCAGGAAATGGGAAGAAAATTTAAAATTTCTTTTTCAGCAACAGAAGCCGATGACGCTTTAAGTTACATGCATGATCTGGGATTTATTGCCAAAACAAAATGGATAGATAACAAAGTGATGTACGGATTTAAAGTAATGATTGGTGGTGGATTAGGCTCCCAATCGCGCCATGGGGATCTGGCTTATGAATTTTTGGCAGTTGACCAAATTATACCCTTTACAGAAGGAGTATTACGAATTTTTGACCGACATGGAGAAAGAGCAAAAAGAGCGAAGGCCCGTTTGAAATTTTTAATTGAGGAAATAGGTATAAATAAATTCTTGGAACTGGTCAAAGAAGAACAAAATGCATTGGCAAATCAATCTTACCCGATCGATTTATCCCTTTATGATCATGCCATTCGTTTAAAAGATATCGACGTCCCAAAAATTGACACAAAAGATTTACAAGAATTTGAAACTTGGCTAAAAACAAACACTTTTCCTCAAAAACAAGAAGGTCTTTATGCCATTGGAGTAAAAGTTCAGTTGGGTGATTTTCACCTTGATCAAGCCAGAAAAATAGCATATTTAATAAAGAATTATGCCGGTAACGAAATTCGACTAACCTTAAAACAGAATATCCTTATCAGGCACGTGCGTAAAGAATTTCTGCCCTTTTTCTACAATGAGTTAAAAAAAATTGGTTTAACAGATCTTGGGTACAACAGCACGTTGGATATTACTGCATGTCCGGGAACCGACACATGTAATTTAGGCATTGCCAGTAGCACAGGAGTCACCAAAATACTAGAAAGTGTCATTAAAACTGAATATCCTCAATATATATTTAATAATGATATTACAATAAAAATTAGTGGATGCATGAATTCTTGTGGCCAACATAGCATGGCGCAGATTGGCTTTCACGGAATGTCGATCAAATCCGGACAACTCATAGCTCCCGGCTTACAGGTTCTCCTTGGTGGTGGAACAACCGGTAATGGTAAAGGAAGGCTTTCAGAAAAAATAATAAAAATACCGAGTAAAAGAGGCCCTCAGGCCTTACGTGTTTTGTTAAATGATTATGAACTCAACAAATATTCTGCCGAGTTGTTCAATGACTACTTCGATCGCCAGGGCAAAAATTATTTTTATCAATTGCTTAAACCGCTTTCTTATTCTGATGACCTGGCACAGGATGAATTTATCGATTGGGGTCATGAAAAAAGTTATGTTAAAGCGATAGGTATAGGTGAATGTGCTGGAGTAGTGATTGATCTGGTGGCTACCTTATTATTTGAAAGTGACGAAAAATTAGACAATGCTAAACAAGCCATTGAATCTAAAAAATATGCGGATGGTATCTATCATTCCTATGCCTCTATGATTAATACGGCCAAAGCCGTTTTAATAGGGGAGAATTTTAAAACAAATACACATCGTGGAATTATAGATGAGTTCGATGCTGCCTTTGTTCAAAGTGGATTGATTTCTTTGGACAAATCATTTAAAGAATTGGTGTTGCAAATTAACCAAAATGAACCGGACCAAACCTTTGCAACAAATTATTTAAATGAGGCAATAGATTTTTATCGAAAAATAAATGAATTGAGAGCAATTAGTTTGGCAAATGGATAAAAGAAGCTGCACCTTATCCTTGGTTGGTTCAGGACCCGGCGATCCTGAACTAATAACCTTAAAAGGAATTAAATCTTTACAAAAAGCTGATGTTGTTTTATATGACGCCCTCGCTTGTAAGGAGTTGTTGGCATATGCACCAAATGCCTTAAAAATATTTGTAGGTAAAAGAAATGGTTTCAAGGCATTTTCTCAATTAGAGATTCAAGAAGTAATTGTTAATCTTGCCAAAAAATACAAGCACATAGTGCGTTTAAAAGGAGGCGACCCTTTTGTCTTTGGAAGAGGACTCGAAGAAATAGATCATGTAGAACCATATGGTATTAGAACTGAAGTGATTCCCGGCATTACCTCAGCTATCTCCGTTCCTTCACGTTACGGTATTGGAGTCACGAAACGAGGAGTTTCAGAAAGTTTTTGGGTTATTACAGGTACAACCTCAAGTTACCAGTTAAGCTCCGATCTCAAACTAGCAGCTCAATCCTCGGCAACACTCGTCATTTTAATGGGTATGTCTAAACTGGAAAAAATTGTCTCAATCCTTCAGGACGAAAATAAAGGAGACAAACCTATCGCCATCATCCAAAATGGAACAACTTCACAAGAAAAGATAGGCTTCGGTATAATCGATAATATTTTGGGTATCGTAAAAGAACAAGCATTGTCTAATCCGGCGGTAATTATTATCGGAGAAGTAGTGCGAGAAAGTTTAAAACTAAAAGAGTTTTATAAACAAAACTATACCTCTTTCGAATTGGCAGTATAGGCTAATCACTCAGCATAACGTTCCATTTCACGATCATAAAAGCTTCCTGCCAATTCTATTAACTCAGAAACTTCATTGGCTAGTTCTGTTTCGTCTCCTTCCAAATCATCAAACCACTCTACTTCATCATTCACTAAATTGATAACAAAACGAGGATACTCCGTGTGAATAACAAAAATATCATCCGGACAATCCGTATTATCTCCTAACATAAACTTGGGTAATTCCATTTCTTTTTTTTGACAAAGGTACTGAAGTAAATGAAATGTTTTGAGCATAGTCTTAACCGTCAATGATATCCAAACCAAATTCTCATCAAATTGATAACAAAAAGTGTATTTTTAACACTCAAAAATATGACATGATGCAAGCTCGTACAATTTTTAATATGCTCGATAGGTCTGCAGATATTTATGCTAAATCACCTTATCTCAATCAAAAGGAAGATAAGGGGTGGAAGGCTACCAACTTTTTTGAAACGAAACAAAAAGCGCTGAATCTAGCCTCGGCTCTTTTAGGTTTGGGAATAAATTATGAAGATAAAATTACTATATTATCTGAGGCCAAGGCAGACTGGATTATTTCAGAATTTGCCATACTCTATGCTGGTGGTATTTCAGTGCCACTTTCAATAAAATTATTGCCGGAGGAAATTCCTTTTCGCGTAAATCATTCAGATTCAAAACTGATCATCGGATCAGAAAATACCTTGGAAAAAATAATCAGCCAGTGGGATAAGTTCGATTATAAAAAAATGCAACTTATTTTATTGGATAGTCCATCGAAAAAGATATCTGACATATGTGAAAATTTAAATTTCGATCAAAAGTGCATTTTATATGTTGATGACCTCTATAAAAGCGGAAAGGAAAAATTCAGTGAAAATAAAAGTAAGCTGGCTGCCTTAAGAGAAAAAATAACTGAAAATGATGTGGTAACCATTTGTTATACTTCGGGCACAACAGGAAATCCAAAGGGCATCATGCTCACCCACCTGAACTATTATTCAAATAGTCATGAAGCGGTAAACACGTTTCAAATTCGCGAAAACATCCGGACCTTATTGATTTTACCAACCGATCATTCATTTGCACACACGGTGGGAATTTATACATCTTTAGTAAAAGGTCTGGCACTTTATTTTGTCGACGCCCGAGGAGGAGGAATGAATGCTCTAAAAAATATTCCAATTAATTTGAAAGAGGCAAATCCAAATTTTTTATTGACCGTACCTGCCTTAACTGCGAATTTCATCAACAAAATCAAAGAGGGAATCTCAGCGAAAGGACCATTTATCCAAGGTATTTTCGACAGAGGCTTAAAAGCTGCCATTAAAAGAAATGGAAATGGCTTCAATAAACCCGGATTTACAACTCAAATCTCAACTTGGTTTAATTTCAGCCTCGCAAATCTTCTCATTTTCCCAAAATTAAAAGACATTTTTGGTAGCAGTATTGAGTTTTTTGTAGGTGGTGGTGCACTGCTCGATATCAAACAGCAGCAATTTTACAAAGCGATAGGCATACCTGTATATCAGGGATACGGACTTACTGAAGCCACACCCATTATTTCTACCAATACACCATTTTTTCATAAAATGGGGACCTCCGGAAAACTTTTAGATAATATTAGATGCAAAATAGTTGATGAAAATGGGGTTGAGTTACCTAAAGGACAAAAAGGTGAAATCATCATCAAAGGAGAGAATGTGATGAAAGGCTATTATAAAAATGAAGAAGCTACAGCAAAAACCATTAAAAATAATTGGCTGTTTACCGGTGATTTAGGATATTTTGACGAAGACGATTTTCTTGTTGTAGTGGGGAGAGAAAAGGCATTGCTTATTTCAGAAGATGGTGAAAAATATTCTCCGGAAGAGATTGAGGAAGCCATTGTTAATTCATCCTCCTTTATTCAACAATGCATGATTTATAACGACCATAAGAAATTTACCACAGGCTTGGTTACCTTGAACAAAGCTATTGTTTCAGATTGGATCAAAAAAAATAAAGTGCAAGATTCGCAAATTATTTTGGATAAGATCAAGTCGGAAGTATTGGCGTTTAGAAATCAAAAAGAATTTAATAATAAATTTCCTGAAAAATGGATTCCTTCAAATTTTCAGATCGTTGAAGAGGAATTTTCGGAAGCCAATAAAATGATCAACTCAACCTTAAAAATGGTGCGTTTTGTAATAACCGAAACCTATAAAGACAAATTAGATCAACTCTATCTGCCCAATAATCAGGGGATGGTGAATGAGGAAAATAAAAAAACGATAGAAAGTATATTTCATTTATAAAAAAAGGGAGCTCAGCTCCCTTTTTTAATTATGACTTTACATAGGCATCGGTATGAACACTCGAAATAGCCCTTCCAGAAGGTTCATTCGCATTCTTAAAGCTTTCATCCCACTCAAGAGCGATCTTGGTACTGCATGCTACAGATGGTTCTTGAGGAACACATAAGGCCGCCGTGTCGGAAGGAAAATGCTCTTCAAAAATAGAACGATAATAGAATTCTTCTTTTGTCGTAGGAGTTTGAATGGGGAATTTATAACGGGCATTCGCCAATTGTTCGTCAGAAATTTTTTCATTGACCATTAGTTTCAATGTATCGATCCAGCTGTATCCTACTCCATCTGAAAACTGTTCCTTTTGTCTCCATGCGACACTTTCAGGCAAATAGCTTTCAAATGCCTTACGAATAACCCATTTTTCCATTCGTTCGCCGTTGATCATTTTATCTTGAGGATTGATTCTCATGGCTACATCCATAAATTCCTTATCTAAAAATGGAACCCTCCCTTCAATACCCCAAGCGGCTAAAGATTTATTGGCACGCAAACAATCGTACATATGAAGTTTCTCTAATTTTCGCACAGTTTCTTTATGGAATTCTTCTGCGTTTGGAGCTTTGTGAAAATATAAATACCCGCCAAATAATTCATCTGCTCCTTCACCGGATAATACCATCTTTACCCCCATCGATTTGATTACTCTGGCCATCAAATACATCGGAGTTGAGGCACGAATAGTTGTTATATCATAGGTTTCAAGGTTATAAATTACATCGCGAATCGCATCTAATCCTTCTTGAATGGTAAATTTAATTTCATGATGAACCGTTCCAATATGATCCGCTACCTTCTGAGCAGCTGCTAAATCAGGTGAACCTTCTAAACCTACCGAAAATGAGTGTAATTGTGGCCACCAAGCCGCCTGAGTATCATCAGATTCAATCCTCTTTTCTGCATATTTTTTGGCAATGGCGGAAGTAACCGATGAATCTAATCCACCCGAAAGTAAGACTCCATATGGTACATCAGACATTAACTGACGATGAACTGCCGCTTCAAGGGCAACTCTTAACTCATCAATACTTGTTTGGTTATCTTTTACGGCCTCAAATTCTTTCCACTCCCTATCATACCACTTTTTGAGTTCTCCATCTTTACTATGTAAATAATGTCCCGGAGGAAATAATTCAATTTTTGAGCAATATCCTTCCAAAGCTTTGAGCTCTGAAGCAACATAAAAGGTGCCGTTTTTATCCCAACCCATATAAAGTGGAATAATGCCCATATGATCTCTAGCGATAAAATACTCATTTTTTTCTGCGTCATAAAGTGCAAAACCAAAAATGCCATTCATTTCATCTATAAAAGTTGGCCCTTTTTCTTTGTATAATGCCAAAATAACTTCACAATCAGATGCAGTTTGAAATTTGTATTTTCCATCAAATTGTTTCCTCAATTCTTTATGATTATATATTTCTCCATTCGCCGCAAGAACTAACTTTTTATCCTCGCTAAACAAAGGTTGCTTTCCTGAAGCCGGATCTACAATAGCAAGGCGTTCATGGGCTAAAATGGCATGTTCATCCGCATAGATACCACTCCAATCCGGTCCGCGATGTCTAATCTTTTTCGACATCTCTAACAACTTTGGTCTTAAAACTTCTGATTCTTCCTTTAAATCAAATGCACAAACAATTCCACACATATCTTTTCTTTATTTTTTACTTTTCATAATTTGACGATGCAAATATTACTTTTCACTTTCTATAATTAAACACAAATATATATTTTAGTTTCATTTATTAACTATTTACGTATTA
>CAZWAN010000004.1:0-83220 GCA_964631875.1 uncultured Flavobacteriaceae bacterium | reverse complement strand
GGCCTAAGATCAAAAACATCTCGATAACGAATATGTCTTTCATCCGGCCTAGGATGTACCGTTATTCCTTGTGCGCCAAAATCTTGCAAATCTATAGCCGTTTGCACAACATTAGGAAAATCACCGCCGCGTGCATTTCTTAAGGTCGCTATTTTATTGATATTCACACTGAGTTTTGTCATCTGAGTTGTATTAAAAAAACCATTAAATTTATGGTGCGTAAAATTACATAATTCAATATTAATTTGTTTGCTTTGTAAAAGTATATGACTTCAACAGAAAATTACATCATAAAAGACCTCAAACCATTAAATCTGAATGATAGTGTAGAAAAGGCAATGTCATTGTTTGATCAAACTGAGTTTTCACACTTAGGCGTTGTAAAGAAAAACAAATATGAAGGAACTTTGGTCTATGAGCAATTGGAACAAAGTCCCAATGGCGATGTTAAAATTGAAAAGATCAGATCTTTGCTGCATCCAATTTATGCCACCGAAAAAATGAATTGGTTTGAAGTACTTCAAATTTTTGCGACGAACAACTGTAATGCATTGCCAGTTGTAGACCAAGATAAAACGTATTTGGGTTATTTTGAGTTGAATGATTTTATGAGCATATTTAAATCTACACCCTTTTTGCACGAAAATGGGTATATTTTGACAATTGCTAAGGATATGAAAGACTATTCTTTTAGCGAAATTACACAGATTGTAGAAACCAATAACGCCACTTTGCTAGGTGCCTTTGTGTCAAAGGTCGAAAATGGACAATCAGAAATTGTGCTAAAACTAAGTTTTCACGATATCAACAATACGATTCAGACATTTCGAAGATATGGTTATAGGATACTGAATGAATTCAAAGAGGATAAGTATATTGATTACCTCAACGAAAGATCTGCTTATCTCGAAAAATATTTAAATATTTAAATATGAAAGTCGGGATTTTCGGACAAAAGAATAACAAAACAACCTTAAAATACATTCATACCTTAGTAGAATTACTGCTAAAGTATGACAATACCATTGTCTTTGAAGAGAATATTTTTGAATACTTTTCTAAAAAATTTCCGGACTATACCTTCCAAACTTTTAAAGATTATCAAGATCTGGACAGTACCTACGACATGTTTTACAGTGTGGGTGGAGATGGAACATTTTTGAGGTCGATTACTTTTATAAGAGATCATGATATCCCAATTATTGGGATAAACACGGGAAGGTTGGGCTTTCTGGCAACTGTTCAAAAAGAGCAAATGGTCGAGGCGATTTATCAAATCCACCGGGGAAATTATAAAATAAAAGAAAGATCTGTTCTGTCTTTGCAAACAAATGATCAGAATCCCGACCTGCAAGAAATCAATATCGCCCTGAATGAAATTGCCATAACTCGTAAGAATACAGCTTCTATGATTACCGTAGAAACTTATTTAGACGACGAATTTTTGACGACTTATTGGAGTGATGGTTTAATTATTTCTACGCCTACCGGCTCAACGGGGTACTCTTTGAGCTGTGGCGGACCGATAATTTCACCTTCCTCCAAAAACATCGTACTTACCCCTATCGCACCGCATAGCTTAAGCGTTAGACCTTTGGTCATCCCGGAAACCACGAAAATTGAACTTCATATTGGAAGTCGATCTAAAGAGGCAGTCTTAACACTCGATTCGAGAATGACAACCATTAGCAATTCAACAAAAATCATAATCCATAAAGCCGATTTCACAATTAAAACCCTTCATTTAAACTCACAGACATTCATAAAAACACTACGCGAAAAATTACTTTGGGGTCAGGACAAGCGAAATTAATTTTTTTCGTTTGGTATAACTGTAAATCAATAAATTGAATTTATCAATCAATTAGAGATAATACTTTAAAAACTAAGGTATTTTTATATATTTGCAAACTGTTTTTAGAATGAAAAGAAGGTATATTTTTTTTGGGGTTTTACTGTGTTTTTTCACGGTTTCTCGCGCACAAATTAATGAGTTAGGCGTTTTTCTGGGTGGAAGCAACTACGTAGGCGACATTGGGAAGGAGAATTATATCTGGCCCAATAGTTTTGCCGGCGGACTTGTGTACAAATGGAATATGCACCCCCGCTATGCCATCAGGTCGAATTACACCTATACGAAACTAACTGCAGATGATGCAGATTCAGACAATTCTTTCCGTCAAGAAAGAGGTTTAGATTTTACAAATGATCTTCACGATTTTGCTGTTGGTATAGAATTTAACTTTTTTAAATATAATTTAGACAAATTAGGATATACACAAACACCTTACATTATTCTTCAGGCAGGCGTGGCAAATTATGCAGTTCGCGTTGATGCTGATGGAACAAGTGGAGGTAGAACGTTTAATTTTGTACTTCCTTTTGGTTTAGGTTATAAGTTTAGGTTAGCCCCAAATGTGGGTGTAGCCATAGAAAGTACATTTAGGTATACCTTTAAGGATGACATAGATGGTTACCCGTACACGGATGGAAATGGTGTAGAAATAGGATATTCTAATGGCAATGATTGGTATGTATTTACAGGTATTAGCGTAGTATATGCCTTTGGAAGGCCAGGTTGTTATACCGGAAGTTTTTAATGAAAAATGGAGTTGAAAGATCAAATATTGTCCGATAGATTACCGCAGCATGTGGCAATTATTATGGATGGGAATGGAAGATGGGCTCAAAAGCAGGGGCGAAAGCGTGTTTTCGGACATAAGAACGGAGTGCAGTCTGTGCGCGATACAGTAGAAGCAGCTGCAGAATTAGGAATTAAGGTACTTACCTTATATACTTTCTCTACAGAGAATTGGAGCAGACCCAAAAGTGAAGTAAGTACATTAATGAGTTTATTGGTAAGCTCTCTAAGAAAGGAACTAAAATTACTCACCAAAAATAATATACGGCTTTCAACAATTGGGAATATTGATAAATTACCCGAAAAAGCTAAAAAAGAACTCACGGAAACCATAGATAAAACATCCCTAAATACGGGGTTAATTTTAAACCTCGCCCTAAACTACGGTGCAAGGGAAGAATTGATTAGAGCGGCTCAAAACATTTCTAAAAAAATTGTTAATAATGAACTGCTCCCGGAAGAAATTAATGAAAAAGTTATCGAGAGTCATTTATATACCTTTAATTTGCCCGACGTTGATTTTTTGATAAGAACCAGCGGAGAATTGCGTTTGAGTAATTTTCTATTATGGCAAGTTGCCTATGCCGAAATGTACTTCACAGATGTACTTTGGCCCGATTTCAGAAAAGACGATTTTTATAAAGCGATGATCAATTTTCAAATGAGAGAGAGACGATTTGGAAAAACAAGCGAACAAATTGAGAACATTAATGAAAAAGCTTAAAAACGCAATTTTACTTTTCTTTTTGGTTTTTACAATATATCCCGCAATAGCACAGCAAGTTCAGGATTCTTTGAGTACCGCAAGCATAGATACAGTTCTGCCTGCATCGGCTGTTGATACGATACCGAAAGTTTCCGAAAAAATAGACCTTACCAAGAAAAACTATATCCTTGGCGGAATTACCGTGGTAGGGAATGAAACCATATCTGAACAATCTATACTTATTTTCTCAGGCCTGGTAAATGGTCAAATGCTCAAAATCCCGGGAGATAAGTTAACCAGTGCCATTAAAAAATTATGGAACTCAAAATTGTTTAGCAATGTGGATGTATATGCCACTAAAATGGATGGAAATACCATATATCTTGAAATTGCGGTCAGAGAGCTTTCAAAAGTTGGTAAAGTTGAGATCAAAGGAATTAAAAAATCCAAAATCGAAGAGTTATCAAAAGAGTTGGAATTTCAACCCGGTTCAATGCTCACGGAAAACCTCATTACGACAACTAAAAACCAAATTGCTGATAAATATAAGGAAAAAGGGTATCTAAAAACCAAAGTGACCATAAGCACAAAGCCCGACACTTCAGCGATCAACACACTAAACGCATTGATTCTTATCGATAAGGGTGAAAAAATCAGGATCAAAGAAATTACTTTTCATGACAACAAAATGCTTTCTGACAATAAGCTTAAAAAGGCCATGAAAAAGACCAAAGAAAAGAAGATTCAGAACATTTTTAAATCATCCAAATATATTGATGATGTTTATGAAGAGGATCTTTTGAAATTGGTAGAAAAATACCAAGAAAATGGTTTTAGAGATGCCATTGTGGTGAAAGACAGTATATCTTTTAATGATGACAATACCATTAATTTAGACATCACTGTCAGTGAAGGTCAACGCTATAAATTTGGCGAAATCACCTTCCTTGGAAATACAGTCTTTACAGATCAACAATTACAGAATATTCTAAAAATTCAACCGGGAGTTACTTATAACGGTAAATTCTTAAATGAACGTGTCAAAGGTGATGGAACACCAGAATCTCAAGATATTACCAATACCTATTTAGATAATGGTTATTTGTTCTCAAGAGTTGATCTTGTTGAAACAGGTGCAGATGATAACATTATTGATATAGAGGTAAGAATAGTTGAAGACGAGCCGGCAACCATTAACAAAGTAACAATAGTGGGTAATGATGTAACCAACGACCATGTTTTATACAGAGAGGTATACACGCGCCCCGGAGATTTGTTTAGCCGATCTGATATCATTAGGTCTATTCGTGAATTAGGTCAACTTGGTTATATTGATCCGGAAAATATTGTACCTGATGTCCAACCTAATTACACCGATAAAACAACAGATATAGAATATAGTGTTGCGGAAAAAGGTTCCAGCCAGGTAGAACTTCAAGGTGGTTACGGTGGTGGTGCTTTTGTAGGTACATTAGCTTTATCCTTTAATAATTTCTCAATTAAAAACCTGTTTAATATTGATGAATATAAGCCGGTTCCGCGTGGAGATGGACAAAGTATTTCTTTGAGACTTCAGGCTAGTAGGTTTTCGAGAACTTATAGCGTGAGTTTTAGTGAGCCTTGGTGGGGTGGTAAAAGACCAAAAGGTTTTAACTTCTCTGTCTATAGCTCAAGTCAGTATGCTTTTGACTTTCAATCGAGGGATGTAGATAAGGATCAGCGTTTAGATATTATAGGAGCTACAGTCGGATTAAGCCAGCGCTTAAAATGGCCGGATGATTTTTTTACATTATCAACATCCTTGAACTACCAAAGGTTTGTTTTAAACGATTTCTTTTTATCAACTTTTGGTTATAATAATGGTACTTCTAACAATGTGAATTTTACGGTAAATTTAGGAAGAAACTCTGCCGGACCGAGCCCGATATATCCTCGATATGGTTCTCAATTTAATGTGATTGCAGAGGTAACGCCTCCCTATTCTTCATTTACCGATAAAGAATATATTAATTTACCCGACGAACAAAAATATGAATGGCTAGAATATTATAAGATCAACTTTATGGGTCGTTGGTTCACGCAGATCTATAAAGATCTAATTCTAATGTCAAATGCAGAATTTGGATTTTTAGGAGCCTATAATCAAGATATAGGAGTTTCTCCTTTTGAACGTTTTTACGTGGGTGGTGACGGAATGGCAACTGGACAATTTGACGGTAGACAGGTAATTGCCTTAAGAGGTTACCCTAACTCGAGTTTGACCTCTTTTGCCGGTGGGACAGTGTACAACAAGATCTCCTTTGAGCTTCGTTATGCGATTACACTTAAACCTTCTGCCTCGATTTATGCCCTTACCTTCTTAGAAGGTGGTAACTCATTCGATAGTTTTCAAGAATTTAAACCTTTTGAATTAAAAAGATCGGCTGGAGCTGGTATAAGAGTGTTTATGCCTGCCTTTGGATTGTTGGGTATTGACTTTGGATATGGTTTTGACGATATTCCCGGAACGGACGAAATTTCGGGTTGGCAAACTCACTTTATTATAGGTCAGCAGTTTTAAGTATTTTACTATATTTGCCAGTGCTCTAGGTCTGGCACGATATTTTCAAGATAAAAAATATGATGATAAAAAAGATTTTTTTTATCGCCTTTTTAATCACAAGTTCTTTGACTTTAGCTCAAAAGGAATTGCGTATTGGATACATAGATATGGAATATATCCTAGATAATGTTCCCGAATATCAAGAAGCTCAATCTAGATTAGATGATAAGATAAAAGGATGGCAAAAAAAACTTGACGATCTGGAAATTGAGATCGAACAGATGAATACTTCCTTGGCCAATGAAAAGGCTTTATTGACCAATGAAATGATCAAAGAGCGTGAAGAAGATATTGATATTAAAAGACAAGAATTAAGGAAATTACAAAGCGCATTTTTTGGTCCTACAGGAGATATGTACCAGATGCGTAAACAATTTGTCAAGCCCGTTCAGGATCAGGTATTTAATTCTATTCAGGATATTGCAGAGAAAAAAAGATATGATTTTATATTTGATAAGTCCAGTGATCTCATTATGCTTTACAGCAATAGTAAACACGATGTAAGTGAGTTGGTTTTAAATGATATCGTAAAAGATAGAAAGAGGCAAACTTTAGAAGACAATAAACAAGCCCGTATCAATAAAACCACCCAAACTGATCCTGATTTAGAAGGGGCAGAAGTAGTAAATGAAAGTGCTGAAGAAAACTCATTTTCCGATGACGAAATGACAGATGAAGAAGTAGAGAAAACACCGGAGCAGATTAAAATGGAAGAAAAAGCGGCAAAGCAAGCCGAATTAAAAGCGCGAATAAAAGAACAACAAGAAGCAAGAGAAAAACTAAGAGACTCCTTGAAAAGAGTAGCAGAAGAAAGACGCGCAGCTAAATTAAAAGAGATTGAAGAAAGAAATAAACAAAGAGAAGAACTGAAAAAAAACAACAATTAAAATTTTTGAACTATTATTAACAAATTATTGAAAAATGAAACTATTTAAAAATTTATTTTTAGGATTGATTTTGGTAGCCGGTTTGCAAGTTGCGAATGCACAAAAAATCGCGCATATTGATAGCGAAGCTTTACTAATGGCTATGCCGGAAGCTAAAGCAATGGAGGGTGAATTAAAGAAATTATCTGAAACTTACGCTACAGAATACAAAACTCAAGCTACTGCTTTACAAGCAAAATTGAAAAAATACAGTGAAGAGGCACCTACGCAAACTGATGCTGAAAACGGAAAACGTCAGCAAGAAGTAGAAGATTTACAAGCCAGATTACAAAAATATGGTCAAACTGCCGATCAGGAAATTCAAAAGAAAAGATTTGACTTATTAAAGCCTATTCTTGAAAAAGCACAAACAGCGGTAAACGAAGTGGCTAAAGCAAAAGGAGTTAACTATGTACTAGATTCGTCTCCGGGTAAAGGACTTCTTGTCTTTGAAGGAGAAGATTTAATGGCACCTGTAAAAGCTAAATTAGGTATCTAATTTGTAAATTTCAATCTTTAAAAAGCCTCTTTATGAGGCTTTTTTTTATGATTTTACTTTGAAACGAACAATTTTCCGAAATGTAAATTCATATCACTTCTATTTTTTTATCTCAAACAAATTTTAGAATTTAGCAATTGCAATTCAAGGGTAATTAACTCAGTTGGTTTAGAGTGTCACGTCGACAACGTGGAAGTCACTGGTTCGAGTCCAGTATTACCCACATCACTTAGAATCCCGGTACTTATGGCACCGGGTTTTTTATTTCCGTGCGTTGAAAGGTCGCTTTCATAAGTATTTGAAAACAAATAGTTCATATGGTGGCGTGAAACGAAGTCATTGGGCCTCCATTCTCAGCAGAGGTTCCCATCTGGATCACCCAAGTAATCCGGTATGACCCGCGCACACACATTTAGGTTCTGCATCTATATTCACAGATTTTATAATTTTAGGTCTAGACCTAAAATCCAAAACTGATAAAAGTCATTTTTTTTAATCTTACGATCTTCTTATCTTTAAGTAAATTATTAACTTATGACTATAGTGTTCTACTTTTTGTTCGTTGCGGCAATTATCGCAATACCCTTCGCATTAAAGGCATTGGTAAGCTATACCAGCTATATCTTTACCTATTACAAGCACCGTTCCAAACTATTATATAAATAGTTGGGAATAAAAAAGGGGGACCTGTGTTGTTAGTTCCCATTTAATTTAAAATTGGACTAACACGAAATTTTAATTTATGGATCGTTGGAAAAATTCTGACGGAAGAGTAAGTATTGCCAATCACTAAAATAAGTAAAGGCCTTATTTATTCCTTATACCAACCTGCATATTTGATATAATTATTGGCTATTCTTTGAATTTCTCCGGTTATCAACTCTTCACTGATATCTTTCACTTTTTTCGCCGGTACTCCTCCGAAAATGGTTCCTGAAGGTACTCTAGTGTTTTTTGTCACAACTGCACCTGCCGCAATAATACTATTACTTTCAATTACACAATTATCCATAATGATGGCTCCCATGCCAATTAATACATTATCATGAATGGTACATCCATGTACAATGGCATTATGACCAATAGACACATTATTTCCAATTGTGGTAGGAGATGTTTGATAAGTGGCGTGAATCACAGCCCCATCCTGTACATTTACCTTATTTCCCATTCTTATAAAATGAACATCCCCTCTCACTACAGCATTATACCAAAATGAGCAATCATCACCTGCTTCAACCTCTCCAACAACAACTGAATTTTCAGCAAAAAAACAATTCTTACCAAATTTGGGTTCCTTACCATTTAGTGCTCTCAAAATCATACCGTTTTATTTAGTTTAACAAAGGTTTCAAAAATACTAAATAAATTCTTTCGTATTTTTGTGTTCAATTTAATATACTTAGAAATGGTACAAATCAATATAGAAAGAACGAACAATCCGAATATCATCAAATTTGTTCTAAACAAAATGCTTACGGAGGGTGCTTTCGAATTCAGTAGTTTGGAAGAAGCAAAAAATTCTCCCTTAGCACAACAATTATTCAAGCTTCCTTTTATTAAGAAAGTTTTTATTTCTGCTAATTTTATTGCCCTCGAGCGCTATGACATGTTGGAATGGGGAGATGTAGAAGAAGATCTTAAAGAAATTCTATCTGCCTATTTCGAACAAAATAAACCACTTTTCCAGACTGAAAGTAAAAAAGCGATTGAGATTTATGCAGAAGAAACTCCGAATCCAACTGTCCAAAAATTTGTGACCAACCAATTTTTAACCAAGCATTTAATTGAAGTCAAAAATGAAAGTGAGGCAACAGAAGTGCCAATTGCTGCGGCTCTTTTTAAGTTTCCATACGTAAAAGAAGTATTTATCAACCAAAATTACATTTCTATAACTAGAGATAAAAGTGTAGAATGGTTTATGGTGAACAATGAAATGCGGCAGTTTATTAAAGATTATTTGAGCGAGGACAAACCAATTGTAACAGACGGTTTTACGCCTTTAGCAAATATGACAGGTGAAAGTGCCTTAGACATGAGTAATTTCGATGAAACTTCACAAAAGATCATCAGTATTCTGGATGAATATATTAGGCCTGCCGTTGCAGGAGATGGCGGAAATATTCTTTTCAAATCTTATGACCCCGAGAATAAAATGGTAAATGTAATTTTACAAGGAGCTTGTAACGGTTGCCCTTCATCAACTATCACATTAAAGAATGGAATAGAAGCTACCCTAAAACAATTTCTGCCCAATGAAATTGAAGTTGTAAATGCATTAAATTAAACTCAAAAATATGAACAGAATTTTATCAATTGGTTTGATCCTTTTTTTAAGCCTGCAGACCCTCGCGCAAAACAATACAATGGAAATAAAATATCCTGACACTAGAAAAGATAATACCATTGACACTTATTTTGGTAAAAAAGTAGCCGATCCCTATCGCTGGCTTGAAGATGATTTATCAGCCGAAACTGAGGCCTGGGTGAAATCACAAAATAAGGTAACTTTTGATTATTTGAATAAAATCCCTTATCGGGAAGGCATAAAAAAAAGACTTACCGAATTATGGAATTACGAAAAATTCACTGCACCATTTAAAGAAGGGGATTATAACTATTTCTATAAAAACGATGGTTTGCAAAATCAATATGTACTATATCGTCAAAAGGAAAACGAAGATCCGGAGGTTTTTTTAGACCCGAATACTTTCTCCAAAGATGCAACTACCTCATTGAGTTCTATCTCATTTAGCAAAAATGGAAAGTTAGCGGCCTACGCTATTTCAGAAGGTGGATCTGATTGGAGGAAAGTAATTGTTATCGATGCAATGAGTAAAAAACAAGTAGGTGACACTTTACGCGATATCAAATTTAGTGGTGTTTCATGGTTTGAAAATGAAGGATTCTACTATTCAAGTTACGATAAACCAAAAGGAAGCGAACTCTCTGCCAAGACTGATCAACACAAATTGTATTACCATAAACTTGGAACTTCTCAAAAAGACGATAAAATTATTTTTGGTGATGAAATAAAACGGAGGTATGTTGGAGGCTATGTAACAGAAAATCAAAAATACCTCATCGTCAGCGCAGCTGTATCAACTTCCGGTAATGAATTGTATTATGCTGATTTGACAACTGCTGACAAAACAATTAAACCTCTTGTTGCGAATGTTGAAAACGATTACAATGTCGTAGAAGCAGATGATAAGTCTCTTTATATTTATACAAACCACAATGCGCCTAATGGAAAACTCGTCAAGGCAAATTTGGCTAACTCATCTCAAGAGCATTGGGAAACTTTGGTTCCTGAAACAAAAAATGTGATGAGTGTTAATTCTGGAGCAGGCTATTTTTTTGTTGAGTATATGAAAGATGCAGTTTCTGCTGTAGAACAATACGATATGAATGGTAATAAAATTAGAGATATTGAATTACCCGGAATAGGATCTGCCGGTGGTTTTGGTGGTAAACAAACAGATAAAGACCTATATTACTCTTTCACCAATTATGTCACACCGGGTTCTATTTATAAGTTAGATCCAAAAACAGGAAACTCAAGTCTATATAAGAAACCAAATGTTCAATTTAATCCGGACGATTTTACATCCGAACAAGTATTTTACACTTCCAAAGATGGCACAAAAGTTCCTATGATCATTACTTACAAGAAAGGGACTGTTCTCAATGGAAAGAATCCGACTATACTTTATGGCTATGGCGGATTCAACATCAGCCTCACTCCTAGTTTTAGCATTGTAAATGCCGTTTGGATGGAAATGGGTGGTATATATGCAGTGCCTAATTTAAGAGGTGGCGGTGAGTATGGAAAAGCTTGGCATGACGCAGGTACGCAAATGAAAAAACAAAATGTATTTGACGATTTTATCGCTGCTGCTGAATACCTCATTGACAAAAATTATACTTCTAAAGACTATTTGGCGATAAGAGGAGGTTCAAATGGGGGATTGTTGGTTGGAGCAACCATGACGCAAAGACCGGATTTAATGAAAGTTGCTCTTCCTGCAGTTGGTGTTCTGGATATGTTGCGTTACCATACTTTTACAGCCGGTGCCGGCTGGGCTTATGATTATGGTACCTCCGAACAAAGCGAAGAAATGTTTAATTATTTAAAAGGTTATTCTCCGGTACATAACGTGAAAAATGGCGTAGAATATCCCGCTACATTGGTAACAACGGGAGATCATGACGACCGCGTTGTACCGGCCCACTCTTTTAAATTTGCGGCTGAACTACAAGATAAACAATCTGGAAATAACCCTGTTTTAATACGGATTGAAACAAATGCGGGTCATGGTGCAGGAACTCCTGTATCCAAAACGATAGAACAATATGCTGATATTTTTGGGTTTACGCTCTATAATATGAATATCAACTTAGATGATCAATTAAAGAATTCAACACCTATTTCACATTAAGGAGCGTTTGTTTTTTACCGTTGACCTGAAATTGATCTCCAACTTTTTTTTGCCATAAGGCTCGCCCTAGTGGCGAGCCGGGCGAAATGGCAACTATGCTTTCCCCTTCGTACTTTATAGCGCCTAATCCCACGGCGACAAAATAACTGAATTCATGGGTTTGAACCAAACTACCCAATTCCACTCTATTCGTTTGTTTTGGAATTATTTGTTTACAGATATTCAACATTTCCAGCCACTCATACTTCTGTTGCTTTTTCTTTTGTATTTCAGCATGGATCATAGATCTTCCGGTCTCGTATTTATCTCCTGCCGAACTTTTTGTTTCATTGCTCAGTATTTCCTGAAGTGAATCCAATTCTGCATTTAGTTCATCTAATTTTTCCTGTATCTTATCAATACATATCTTTAATAACTTTTCTTTTTCCATTCGAATCGACCTATTAGAAGCTTTTTTGTACTTTTCCTGAAAATTAGTAAAAATGAAACAAATCATCGTTCTTGGTTCTGGCATGGTAGGTAGTGCAATGGCCCTTGATATGGCCGCACAGCACTCGGTGACTGTGGCAGATATAAATGAAGAGAGCCTTCTAAAAATAAAAAAGAAAAATGGCAGTATAAAAACAATTTTATTAGATGTTACTAATGAAAATGAATTGGCCAAAATTTTAAAACCGGTCGATCTAGTAATCTGTGCCGTACCGGGTTTTCTAGGTTTTGAAACGGTCAAAAAGATCATAAGGAACAAAAAGAACCTAGTCGATATTTCATTTTTTCCGGAAAATGCGCTGGAATTAAATGAGTTGGCCATAGAAAATGGTGTAACTGCCGTAGTAGATTGCGGAGTAGCACCAGGAATGGGAAATATTATTTTAGGCCATTACGACAAGCTTTTTCAAATAGAAAATTTTATCTGTATGGTTGGCGGTTTACCGGAAGAAAAGAAATGGCCTTTTAATTATAAAGCACCATTCTCCCCCGTTGACGTGATCGAAGAATATACAAGACCAGCGAGATTCGTCGAAAACGGATTTCTGGTTACAAGAGAGGCTTTGAGCGATCTTGAATTGATCGATTTTGATCAAGTCGGGAGTTTAGAGGCTTTTAATTCCGATGGTCTGCGTTCGCTTATTTTTACCATGCCTCATATCAAAAACATGAAAGAAAAAACATTGCGCTACCCTGGCCATGTGGAATATATTCAAGTACTTAAGAAAACGGGGTTCTTTGATAGCACGCCGATAGAAATCGATGGTCATAAGGTAAAACCGATTGATGTTACCTCCAAGTTATTATTTGGTGAATGGAAATTGGGGGAGAAAGAAAAGGAACTTACGATCATGGAAATTACAATGGAAGGTAAATCTGAAAACAGAACAAAAAAAGTGATCTATCGTTTGTTAGATCGATTTGATGAGGCATCAGGAATTTCTTCAATGGCAAGAACAACTGGTTATACTGCTACTGCAGTAGCAAATTTTATGTTAAGCGGACATTTAAACCGGTTGGGTATTCTTCCACCTGAATTGGTTGGCCAAATTGATGGATGTTTACATTATGTCTTGGCATATTTGTTAAAAAGAGGTGTTGAATATCATAAAACTGAATTATGAACAGATGTGCATGGTGTGGAGAAGATCCACTATATGTAAATTATCACGATACGGAATGGGGAGTTGCGGTTTTTGAAGATCAGAAAATTTTCGAATACCTCATTTTAGAAACATTTCAGGCAGGTCTCAGCTGGATTACAGTGCTCAAAAAGAGAGAAAATTTTAGAAAGGCTTTCGACAATTTTGATTTCAACAAGATTGCCTTATATGACGAAAAAAAAATAGAAAGTTTAATCAACGATGCAGGCATTATTAGAAATCGGTTAAAAATTAAAGCCGCCGTGATCAATGCCCAAAATTTCATAAAAGTTCAACAGGAATTTGGCAGTTTTTCAAATTATATCTGGAAATATGTAAACCATCAACCCATCTTAAATGAGTGGAAAAACATGTCTGAATTACCCGCTACCTCAGCAATTTCCGATCAACTTTCAAAAGACTTGAAAAAAAGAGGCTTCAAGTTTGTAGGTTCAACCGTTATTTATGCGCATATGCAAGCCACAGGAATGGTGAATGACCATGTGATCAATTGTTTTAGATACAAAGAATTACAATAAAAAAATCCAAGCTTTTTGGCTTGGATCTTCTTTTATTATTCAGTTATAGAAATGGTATTTTCCTTCATCGGTATGTAAATTTCAGTAATTAAATCTGCCGGATTTGGTGTGTTCATCGGCGCATTTACATAAATTTCAAAAGGTTCACCTTTGTCGTCAATATCATAATCCGGCAACTTTGCCGCTTCATCATAAGCCTCGGTCCAAGCATTTTCAGAATTTTCATACCCGCCTTTTAGGGTTGTTTTAAAATACATCCCTCTATTCATAAAACCGGAAACAATATCACTTCCAAGAGGTGTAATCATTTTTTCAGAAATGGGATAACAAACGGAATACATCGCTGTTCCACCTTCTTCATCGTACTTGTGGTAAATGGTAAATGGACTTCCAGTTGTTCTTACATTATTTGAATTAATAAAAGCATTTACTTTTAACATCATAATAGGATATTTTGCCCCTATTTCATCAATTGAACTCGAAGTCGTAGTAAAAAGAAAAAAGCCGCCACTATAATCTACTAAACCATTGTGGGTTATACTAAATTCTTTCATCTTCTTTTGGATTGTATGATCTAATAATTCTAGACCTCTTTCTTCCATAGGTCCCATGGCTTCATCCATCCCTCCTGCCATAAATCTCGAGAAAAAATCTAATTCTCCTTTCATGGTCCATGTTAATTTTGTGCCTCCATCTACTTTTTCAAGTATCCAATCATTTTCTGAGAGCATATCTCCAAATGGAGTTTCAAAAACGATTTCCTGATCAATTCTATTTGGTTTGTCTGTACTAACTGTTTTCATCATTCCCTTACCATCTTTACCGGTCCATGAATAACTGGCACCTTCACCTACTGTATTGGCAGCATAAGTCTCTTGAATAGTGGAGTCTTGTTCATACCAAGGTCCCCAGGCTTCCCAATTTCTGTAATCATTCAATTCGTTAAAAATCAACTCGGGTTCTGCCTTAATGATTCTAGACCGGGTCACCTCATATTTCCCGTCTAATGTGGCCAAATAAATGGCTCCAATTACAATGAGGATTAAAATAAGTAGCAGTATGTATTTTAGTATTTTCATAAAGTTTAAATTAGAAAGCTCATCAAATATAGCAAAATTGTAGAATTTTTTGAGTTTTGTTAATATATCCATTACCGGGTAATCCATAACATTTTAATCATCTTTAACACGCTTTGAAAGGCAGATTTAGTAAGTTTCGCAATAAAAATGTAATTTGCACTTTCTAAATTCATTCAAAAATTTTGATGCAAGGTGTTGTTATAAAGTCTACTGGAAGTTGGTATACAGTTCATGTTAAAAATCGCGACATAGCCTGCAGAATAAAGGGTAAATTCCGGATGCAAGGTATCAAAAGTACTAACCCGGTAACCGTTGGAGATCATGTTACCCTTGAAATGGAAGAGAATGAAAATACCGGTGTGATCACAAAAATTCATGACAGGAAGAACTATATCATTCGAAAATCTGTCAAACTTTCCAAGCAAACACACATTATTGCGGCCAATATAGATGTCGCTTTTCTATTGGTGACCATAGATGAACCTCCTACTTTCCCTTCTTTTATCGATCGATTTCTGGCCACTGCTGAAGCCTACGATATTCCCGCTATTCTGTTATTCAATAAAATTGATCTTTACACCAACGAGGAATTAATTCAGAAAAAAGATGACCTCTTGGCACTATATATGAACATCGGTTATAAATGCATAGAAATTTCTGTAAAAACTGGTTTGAACATTGATTTGGTGCAACATGAAATGTTAGGAAAAGTCTCGATGTTTTCTGGCCATTCGGGAGTGGGTAAATCCTCACTTATCAATAAAATTGCACCGCATCTAAACTTAAAGATTGCAGAAATTTCTAGTCAACATAAACAGGGGCAACATACGACTACTTTTGCTGAAATGTTTATTCTTCCAACAAATCCCGAAAGCTATATCATAGATACACCGGGTATCAAAGGTTTTGGTGTTGTAGATTTTTCTGATGAAGAAGTAGGAGATTTCTTTCCTGAAATATTCGCTTTAAAATCTCAGTGCAAGTTCAGCAATTGTCTTCACGTAAATGAACCAAAATGTGCTGTAAAAAAAGCTGTAGAAGAAGGTGAAATTGCTGCTACCCGTTATAAAAGTTACCTTCAAATTCTTGCAGGTGAAGAAGAGCATTACCGGACAGATTTTTTCGAATAGGGATGAAAATTCGAAAATCAATAACTATTTGAATATCATTTTATTGTAAATATTTTGTTAAAAAAGTTAATTTTTAGTTTTATTTTTAAAAATAAAGTCATTAATTAGCCAATATTATTTTTCCCCCTGCGTTCATGATTCTATGAATGATTAATTTTTTACTCATAAAAAGGGTTGACAGTTGAACCCTGAGTGGTTTTAGGATGAAAGCAGTTATTCAAAGGGTACTTCAAGCCTCGGTCTCTATAGAAGGGAAAATATTTAGCCAAATCGATCAGGGATTGCTCGTTTTATTGGGAATTTCCAATGAAGATAATGAGAATGATATTGTCTGGCTTTCAAAAAAAATAGCCCAACTCAGAATATTTAACGATGAAAATGAAGTGATGAACAAATCAGTCATCGATATAAATGGCGATGCCCTGGTTGTTAGCCAATTCACTTTGTTGGCAAGTACAAAAAAGGGTAACCGCCCTTCCTACATCCAGGCTGCCATTCCCGAAATTGCAGTTCCTCTTTACAAAAAATTCGTTTCTCAATTAGAAAACGACTTAAACAAAAATATAAAAACGGGCATTTTTGGGGCCGATATGAAAGTCTCTTTACTCAATGACGGACCCGTAACCATCATCATCGACTCGAAGAACAAAGAATAAATCCAATACCCTATTTATGCATTCAAGGCGCATCAACCTGCTCATTTTTTTACTTCCCCTTTTTACTTTTTCACAAAACAATTATGATATTTCACTTATACCTGAAGATCTGAAGAAAGATGCTTCAGCGGTTGTGCGTCACGATGACGTGGAAATAGAATTTATAGCCCAAGACAAAATGCTACATCGGGCAACATTCGTTGTGACCGTATTCAACAAATCGATGGATGATTATAATTCTCTTTCTTTAGGGTTTGATGATCACAGCACAATTAAAAAAGCAGAAATAATCATCTTTGATAAAGATGGAAATCAGATTAAAAAAATAAAAAAAAGTGATTTTAAAGAATATGCCGCCGCTGATGGGTTTTCGCTATACAACGATAATAAGATTCTAACTTATACCTACACTCCAACCCAATATCCTTTTACCATAGAAAGATCTTACGAGATACAAACCTCAAACACTGCATTTATTCCGGCATTTATTGCTGTGAACAATTATAGAGTGAGCGTTGAACAATGCACCTATCAAATAACATATCCTTCAGATATATCAATTCAAATAAAGGAAATAAATACGGAAGGGTTTGACTTCAAAAAAACTGTTCAAAATGAATTGATCCGATATGAATTTGCAGGTCTTCAAGCAATAACTCCTGAAACCCTAGGTCCTAAAATAGAGGATATTGTGCCAATGGTAAAATTGGCACCAAATAAGTTCAGCTTGGCAGGTGTTGACGGCGAGGCCAACAATTGGTTGGAATTTGGTAAATGGTATAATGATCATTTACTCGTAGGACAAAATGAATTGAATCCAAAAACGGTTGCAACAGTTCAACAGCTCGTCAAAGACATTGAAGACCCTGTTGAAAAAGCAAAATTGATCTATAAATACATGCAAGACAAAACTCGATATATCAGTATTCAAATTGGTATTGGCGGATGGAAACCTATGCATGCAAAAGAAGTAGATGCATTAGGGTACGGAGATTGCAAAGCACTTACTAACTACACTTCTTCATTACTTCAAACAGTGGGCATAAAATCTTATTACACGGTGATTTGGGCCGATGAAAAAAAAGATATTGATTCAGAAATTCCAGTAATGCAAGGTAATCATGCCATATTAATGGTTCCGTTTGCAAAGGATACGGTATGGTTGGAATGCACAAACCAAAAAGTTCCCTTTGGCCATTTGGGGGATTTTACTGACGACAGAAATGCTTTGGTGATGACCTCAGAAGGTGGAAAAATAATTCGGACAAAATCATATAAAGCACATGAAAATCTGCAACATACCATCGGAAATTACAAAATTGACGAAGCGGGTAATCTTATTGCGAATCTAAAAATTGAAACAAAAGGTGCTCAATTAGACGATCATTACTTCACCGCCGATCTCGAACCCTTAGAAAGAGAACGATATTACAAAAAATACTTTTCAGAAATCAACAATATCAAACTGGAACAAATTAATCCAACAATGGAATATAAAGATGGCTATTTTATGGAAGATCTATCTTTTGAAGCAAAAAAATATGGCATGAATGCGGGTAACAGAATGCTTATTAGGTTAAATGCATTTAACCTCATGACTTCAATACCCAGAAAGGAACAGGACAGAAAATTTCCTTTTATTTTAAAAACGGGCTACCAAGATATAGATGAAGTAGTAGTTCACATTCCTGAAACGTATAAAATTGAGGCAATGCCCGAAACCAAAACAGTAAGTACTTTATTTGGTACGTATTCCCTGACCATTGAAAAATTAAATGAACATGAGGTGAAATATACCCGGTCTTTAACCGTGAATGAGGGAAAGTATGAGGCAGAAAAATATGCTGCATACCTCGAATTTAGAAAACTTATCCTACAAATTGATAACTCGAAAATGGTAATCCTAAAATCAAATAATTCATGAGATACTCCTTTTTATACCTTGCACTCACCCTCCTCATTTCTTTCAGTTTATCGGCTCAAGACATAAAATTTGGAAAAGTAAGTAAAGAAGAACTTGAAGAAAAGTTTTATCACCAAGATACAGCTGCCAATGCGGTAGTTTTATTTAAAAATAGAGAAAGCTTTTATTCTTATAGAGATAATTTGGGATGGATACTCCATACCAAAGTACATGAAAGAATAAAAATTTATAATAAAAATGGATTTGATTCAGCTACAAAAAAAGTCAGACTATATACGGATAAAGGGGAAAATGAAATTATTTCTATAAAAGCCTACACCTATAATCTGGAGAATGGAAAAATGGAAAAAACCAAACTCGAAAAAGACGACATTTTTTCGGAAGAAATTTCTGAAAATTGGCAAGGCAGAAATTTCACCTTACCCAACCTGAAGGAAGGTAGCGTTGTGGAGTGGGAATATACGATTGACTCACCCTTTTATAATTATATAGATGATGTGATCTGTCAATATGATATTCCTATTAAAAAACTTGAAGTGAGCATTAAAGTGCCTGAATTTCTTGAATTTAAGGTAACTCCCAGTACATATTATCCCATTGCATATAAAGTAGGAAGCGATAGCCAAATAGTTAACTATTCCAATTTGGAAAGAACTACTAACGGATGGGGAGGTGGTGTTACTTCATCAAAAGTTAATTATGGCAGTACACAAATTAAAGAAGCAATATATACGATTAGTCAAGAAAATATCCCGGCTTTAAAAGAAGAACCGTACATAAGCTCTTTAGACAATTATCGCGCTATATTAGATTTTGAGATCTTGGCCTACAGGCCAACAAATGGTATTCCTAAATTTTACAATTCAAATTGGGAAGATGTCGTAAAAACAATTTATGAAAGTGATCGTTTTGGCGGTCAATTGAAAAGATCAAACTATTTTAAAAATGACCTCGAACTAATAAAATCTCAGACAAATACGACTAATGAATTGACTGTTGCCATTTTTGAGTTTATAAAACATAAGTTTAGCTGGAATGAAAAAAACGGATTTTATACCTCAGAAGGAGGTATAAGGTCGGCTTATCAAGAGGGTACGGGCAACGTGGCTGATATCAACCTAACCTTGGTTGCAATGCTCCAAGAAGCGGGTATAAATGCTCATCCGGTTTTGCTAAGTACCCGAAGTCATGGAATTCCAATGAATCCAACGCATGAAGGTTTTAATTATGTAATTGCTGCGGTAGAACTGGCCGGAAACTATGTGCTTATGGATGCCACAGATAAACATGCCGCGCCAAACTTACTTCCAATAAGAGACCTTAATTGGTTTGGAAGGCTGGTAAAAGTAGATGGCAGTTCAGTCCAGATACCTTTATATCCATCTGAGCACAGTGAAAAAAATGTAAAACTTTCCTGCAATATAAATACTGATGGTACAATTGAAGGAACATTGATTGCAAATTTGTCAAACGTTAATGCCATGATCTTTCGTGAAAAATTTGAAACATTGACAGAGGAAGAACAAAAGACAAAAATCGAATCTGATTATACCAATTTTGAAATTCAACAATTGCGCATCAATAACCTTGACGACAACTATAAAAATATACAAGAACTAGTAAAGTTTAGCGCTATAAATCAAGTTGATTTGATCAATGGAAAAATTTATTTCTCTCCACTTTTATTTCTTGCCGAAAGTGAAAATCCGTTTAAATTGGATGAAAGAAATTTTCCGGTTGATTTTGCAACACCCTGGCTCGAGGATTACAGAATATCGATAAAAATCCCTCAAGGTTATCAAGTTGAATCCTTACCCGAAGAAATGGCGATCGGCTTGTCATCTGGTCTCGGTTCATTTATCATCAAAACAGAGGTAATAAAAGATAAAATTGAGGTGATCTATCAGGCAAAAATGAATAAGGCCGTCATTCCATCGAACATATATCCGGAATTAAAAAAACAATACGAACTGGCCATTGCCAAACAACAAGAAAAAATTGTTATTTCTCCTTCTATCCCCTAAATAAACCAAAAACGCCATCCTATGGATGGCGTTTTTAACAATTGCAATTTTTATCACAATTACCCTTTTTTTTGTTTGTTTTAAAGAAATACTTTCTAACCAGAAATCCCAGTGCAACAATTAAAAGGCCATATGCAACAATTGTTTGCCACATTAGCTTAATACATGAAAGGTGATCCAGGCGGTGACATAGGCAATTAAACCCATTCCTAATAACTGAAGAAGAGGCCATTTCCAGCTATTCGTCTCTTTTTTAACAATAGCCAAGGTACTCATACATTGCAAGGCGAATGCGTAAAAAACCAACAAAGACATACCCACTGCCAGATTAAACCTTTTTTCACCGGTGTCCTGATTTATTTCTTTAGCCATTTTTTGCTTAATGGTACTCACTTCTTCATCTTGATCGCCTACACTGTAAATGGTAGCTAAAGTTCCTACAAAAACTTCGCGCGCAGCAAAAGAAGAAATAAGTGCAATGCCAATTTTCCAATCATAGCCTAAGGGCGCAATAACAGGCTCAATCGCTTTTCCCATGACACCGATATAACTATTTTCAAGTTTATAAGAGGCTAATTCATTCTCGTAGTTTTCATCAGATGGAGAAATGGACAATTCCTTTTGAAGGTTTAATTCTGCATTTTTGAAATTGCTGGGACCATTTGAAGCCAAAAACCACAAGATGATCGAAATAGCCAAAATAATTTTTCCCGCGCCAAAAACAAAAGCTTTACTTTTTTCGTAGACGGTATAGAAAATATTTTTAATTGAGGGTACTTTATAATTGGGCATTTCAATGAGAAACAAACTCTGACCTTTCACTTGTAAGACCTTGTGCAAAAAATATCCGGTGATAATGGCAGACGCAAATCCGAGAAGATACAATGCGAAAAGTGTTAACCCTTGCAGACCAAAAAAACCAAAAACTCTTTTAGAAGGGACAACCAAGGCTATAATGATGGCATAAACAGGTAATCTTGCTGAACAAGTAGTAAATGGAGTTACCAAAATTGTAATTAACCGTTCCTTCCATCCGTTTATATTTCTGGCAGACATAATCGCTGGAATCGCACAAGCAGTACCCGAAATAAGAGGTACAACACTTTTGCCGCTCATTCCAAATTTGCGCATAATTTTATCCATTAAAAAAACCACACGACTCATATACCCCGATTCTTCCAAAATGGCGACAAACAAAAATAAGATGGCTATTTGGGGAATAAAGATAACAATACCTCCAATGCCCGGAATAATACCATCTGCCAACAGACTGGTGAAAATACCTTCAGGCATATGACTGTTTACCCATGAACTTAGGTTCGCAAAAAAGCCATCAATTAAATCCATCGGATAACTGGCCCAATCAAATACAGATTGAAATACCAAAAAAAGGATCAATGCAAAAATAACATAACCTAAAATACGATGTGTAAGTATCCTATCTAACTTACTTCTCAAATCTTTTGCTTTGGTTAAATCCTGCTTATAGGTTTGTTTGAGTATTTCATTGATCTTTTGATACCTTAAAACGGTTTCTTTATGTTGGTATTTTTTAATTAATTCTTTGGAGGTTTTGAACGAATCTATTTTGGTTTGTTCTTCCTTATTTAAACGAAGAGCTCCGGTTTGTGTAACCTTTACCCAAGCATGATAAACGGGTTTTTTGGGAAATTCCTTTCTCAGTTGCGCAAAAAAAGATGTATCAATTCGATCTGCCATATCTGCAAAAGGAGTTATCTCTGCTTGCTCATACCGGGCAATTTCTTCTTTTAGTCTTTCTATCCCATCACCCTTTCTTGCACTGACCAAAACAACTTTAGCCTGAAGCATTTCTTCTAACTTCGGTACGTCAAGAATGATACCTTTATTTATCATCACATCTGCCATATTAACCACTAGAATTGCAGGGATCTCAAGATCCTTGATCTGAGAAAAAAGCAATAAATTCCTTTTGAGGTTTTCAATATCGGCTATGACGACCACCAGGTCAACTTCATCCAAAGAATCGGCTGTATGTAACAGGGTTTCTAGAACTATATTTTCATCAATAGAATTTGGATTCAAACTGTAGGTTCCCGGGAGATCTATTATAGTAGCATGAACATCTTCACTAAGAATTAGTTTACCTGTTTTCTTTTCTACCGTTATCCCGGGGTAATTCCCAACTTTTTGTTTTAAACCTGTAAGCTGATTAAAAAGGGAGGTTTTACCTGTATTAGGATTACCCACAAGGGCAACTTTTATGGTTTTTACATTTCCCATAAAAATTACATTTTGGTAACAAGTATTTTCTGTGCAGTTTCCTTTCTAATCGCCAAGTGACTTCCGTTTACCCGAATATACAAGGGATCCTTTAATGGAGCTATTTGTATTAATTCAACATCGATGCCAGGCAAACAACCCATTTCCAGCAAAGGCAAAGGAATCGCGTCAAAATTCATTTCCTGAATTAAGGCCTTTTCTCCAACGGTAAGATTTGCAATGCTGAATTCCAATTTATTTAGACTGATTAAAAATATACTGCGAAAATACGGAAAATTATCCTTTTTAAAATGACATTTATCAGTAGGAAGTTAAATATGCTTTATTCTTTTTCTTCTTTTTTCAGTATCTCAATATCCCTAATGATTCGCGTCATTTCATTCTTATCGGTTCCATCATAGAAACCTCTGATCTGCCTTTTCTTATCAACTAAGATAAATTGTTCGGTATGAATAAAATCCTGATCTCCGCCATCACCTTCATCCAAAACTGCAAAATATGACTTTCGGGCAAGATTGTAAATGTGCTTTTTGTCTCCTGTGGTTAAATCCCATTTCCCATCAATTGCTCCCTTTTTATTGGCATAGTCCCTTAATACAGGTACACTATCCATAATTGGAGTTACCGAATGTGACAAAAATTTCACTTCCGGGTCATCAATAAAATAATTTTGTAGTTCAGACATATTTACCGCCATCACAGGGCAAATTGTTTGACAGCGCGTAAAAAAGAAATCGGCTACATAAATTTTGTCCATAAAATTTTCCTGAGTGATGGTATCTCCATTTTGGTTCAGCAAGGCAAAATCCGCAATTTTATGGTTCTTCGTAATGTGCTTCAATTGATCATCTACCAATCTTGGATTTACGTCAGCCGGGTTGTAAATTGGCAAAACTGTTTTTGGTTTAGACAAAAAATATAAAACAGGAATAAAAAAAAGGGCAAAAAAGAATAAAAAGATCAAAGTTGACTTCGATTTCTTGAAAAAATTAATTAAATCCATTCTTGTTATATTTGTAAAAAAATTGCTGTCAATTGCGAGAACAAAATTACTTACTTATTCCTAGAAAACTTTTATGTTTTTTAATCTTATTTTCGCAGATGATCCTGGGTCAAGAATTATCTGTTCTTGAAAATACCGATCTACTTACCGTAAAAGAAAAACTGGCCGCCGGAAAAAAGATCGCTTTTAAATCTAATCCCCATACAGGTAACTACGATATTTATTACCATAGGTTATATTGGAAAGTCGATCCCGCTAAAGCCGAAATATCAGGTGAAGTAACTACCTATTTTAAAGCAAAAGAATCACTCAATACAATAACCTTCGATCTGGATGATAATTTAATCGTCTCAGAAATAAAACAAAGGGGTGTTAGTTTATCTTTTAGCCAAAACAGTGCTGATGAATTGATGATAACACTTCCTGAAATTTTGGAAGAAAACCAAAAAGATTCTGTAAGTATTTTTTATGGGGGAAATCCGGTGAGTTCGGGATTTGGTTCCTTTGAAATTAATTCACATAACAACATTCCCGTACTTTGGACCCTATCAGAACCATACGGTGCTAAAGGTTGGTGGCCATGCAAGCAAGATCTTATCGATAAAGTCGATTCAATTGATATATTTATCGAACATCCAAAAGCTTACAAAGCGGCCTCCAATGGATTGCTCATTTCAGCTAAGGAAGAAACTAATTCTACAATTACCCATTGGAAACACCAATATCCAATACCGGCCTACTTGATTGCTATTGCCGTTACCAATTACGTGACCTATACAGATAAAGTTGAGGATGAACCCTACGACATTTTAAACTATGTCTACCCGGAAAACGAGGTCTCCAGGCGAAACGCAACTGCCGTAACACCGAGCTTAATGAAACTGTTTTCTGAGGTGATTGAGCCCTATCCTTTTTCAAAAGAAAAGTACGGACATGCAGAATTTGGTTGGGGTGGCGGAATGGAGCACACCACCATGTCTTTTATGGGAAGCTGGGGCAGATCCATCATTGCTCATGAATTGGCTCATCAATGGTTTGGAAATAAAGTTACTTGTGCTTCATGGGAAGATATTTGGCTCAATGAAGGTTTTGCTTCTTTTATGGAAGGGATTACTTTAGAAAACATAGACGGTGCATCCTCAGCAATGAGTTGGCGGCAAAGTTTGATCAATAATATTACCTCTAATCCGGGCGGCTCTGTTTTTGTAACGGATACCACCTCTGTGAGTAGAATTTTTGATGGCAGATTGTCTTATAGAAAAGGAGCCATGGTCTTACATATGTTGAGATACAAATTAGGTGATAAAACTTTTTTTGATGCCATTAGAGCCTATCTGAACGACCCAAAACTTGCTTTTGGCTATGCCAAAACTGCCGATCTAAAAGCTCATCTCGAAGAAAAAAGTAACCTTGATTTAACCGAATTTTTCGCTGATTGGTTCTATGGAGAAGGGTATCCTGAGTATAAGATCAGTTGGTTTCAGGATGACCAAAATAGACTCAGCATAACAGCTAACCAGTCTCAATCTCATCCCTCAGTAGACTTTTTCGAAATGCCCTTGCCGGTGAAAATAGTGGGGATCAATGGTGAAAGCGAAATATTGCGGCTTGAGATTTCTGAGAATGGTCAAAATTTCAATATAAATGTACCCTTTGCCATTAAAGAAATTCAGATCGATCCTGAAAAAAATATCATTTCAAAGAATAATTCTGCCGTACTTGGGATCGAGGAAGAAGTATTGAGAAGCCAAGTTTTTATCTATCCTAACCCCGCACAAAGCAATCTGTACATTAAAAACCATAGCCCCGCAGAAATTTATAAAATTGCCATTTATAATATCCTTGGAAAAAAATTGATGACCAAAGATGATAACTTGTCTAAAATAAATATAGAAAGTCTGCAACCCGGAGTCCATTTGCTCATGATCCATACTTCAAGAGGAAATTTTCACAAAACCATTATTAAATCCTGAATACTGAATAGCTTTTGTTTTAACACACTTTTCTAAAAACCTAATCTCCATTTTCAATTGAAAAACCTTACATTTGTGCGATTTTCAACTATTTAAGATTCTAAATGGATACATATATAAAAATTGCTCAATTTCTGTTAAGTTTATCGTTATTGATCGTATTACACGAATTGGGTCATTTTATCCCTGCTAAAATTTTCAAGACCCGGGTAGAAAAATTTTATCTGTTCTTCGATTATAAATTCTCCTTATTTAAGAAGAAAATAGGAGAAACAGTTTATGGAATTGGATGGATTCCTTTGGGTGGTTATGTAAAAATCGCCGGAATGATCGATGAGAGCATGGATAAAGAACAAATGTTAAAACCACCCCAACCCTGGGAATTTCGATCGAAACCGGCCTGGCAGAGATTGATCATCATGTTGGGTGGAGTAACCGTAAATTTCCTCTTGGGTATTTTTATTTACACCATGATTTTAAATGTGTGGGGAAATGATTTTATTGCTCCGGATGGCGTTAAAAATGGTTTTGCTGTTACTGATGAGTTTAAATCTTTTGGTTTTCAGGATGGTGATAAAATTTTAAAAATAAATGGAGAAGTTCCCTTTGATGTAAGCAATATAAATCATAATCTACTTTTGAGAGATATTAATGACATCGAAGTGGAGCACCTAGACGGAAGTATAGAATCAATTAAAATTCCGGAGGACATAGGCTTACACATTTGGACCAGTGGAGATATGGAACCTTTCAAAATTATTTTCGATCCAATTATTAATGAGGTAGCTCCCGACAGTCCTGCCCAGTTGGCAGGAATAGAATCCGGCGATGAAATAATAAAAGTAAATGATCAGGAGATTGAATCATGGCCTGAATTTACAAAACTGGTTGCGAGCCATAATGGGACTGAACCTATAAAGATGACCTTAAAAAGAGATGGAGACCTTTATGAGGTAGAAGTGGTTCCCAATGAAAATAAAATCATAGGCGTAAATTATGACTTCAGCACTTCTGTGACTCCGGGTCATAAAGATTATAATTTTTTGGAGAGTGTACCGCTTGGTTTTGACAAGGCTTATTGGACATTAAAAGATTATATTTCTCAATTTAAGTACGTTTTTACAAAAAAGGGTGCAACCAGTCTGGGTGGTTTTATCACTATTGGAAGTATTTTCCCTACAACATGGGACTGGCAAAAATTTTGGGAGATCACAGCATTTTTATCCATCATGCTGGCATTTATGAACCTGTTACCTATTCCTGCCTTAGATGGTGGTCATGTGGTTTTTACTCTATACGAAATGATCACAGGCCATAAGCCAAGTGATAAGTTTTTAGAATATGCGCAAATTACAGGCTTTGTTATTTTGATGGGGCTTTTGCTTTTCGCAAACGGAAATGACATCTACAAATGGCTTACCGGAAAATTTTAATGGGAATATAGTTTACAGACTGACAAAGCCAATAATTCACATAAAAAAACTCCATCAAATAGATGGAGTTTTTTACATTTTATAGAAGTGAAATTAGTCTACAAGAATAATGATTTTATTATCATTTAATTCAACTGTACCACTTTGAATGGGCAACAACATTGCTCCGTTGTCTCCCTTGCTAAATTTACTTTGGTAAGCTTCTGCAATTTGAGCGTTTCCTCTTATTTTCACTTTTCCTTCCTGTAACAGAGATACGATCGGTGCGTGGTTGTTTAACATCTGGAATTCTCCCATTACACCGGGAACGGTTACAGATTCTACTTCACCTTTAAATATACTTGCCTCAGGGGTTACTATTTCTAAAAACATATCTATGAATTAAGCTTCTGCCAACATTTTTTCACCGGCTTCTATCGCCTCTTCTATCGTACCTTTTAAATTGAATGCAGCTTCCGGATACTTATCCAATTCTCCATCCATGATCATATTAAATCCTTTAATGGTATCCTTAATATCAACCAATGAACCCGGAATTCCTGTAAACTGTTCCGCTACATGGAAAGGTTGAGAAAGGAATCTTTGAACACGTCTTGCTCTATGAACAATCAGTTTATCTTCTTCGCTCAATTCTTCCATCCCTAAAATGGCAATAATATCTTGCAATTCCTTATATTTTTGAAGTGTTTCTTTTACTCTTTGGGCAGTATGATAATGCTCATCTCCCAGCACCTCCTTGCTCAAAATTCTAGAAGTAGAATCCAATGGATCAACCGCAGGATAGATCCCTAACTCTGCAATTTTTCTAGACAATACAGTTGTTGCATCTAAGTGAGCAAATGTAGTAGCCGGCGCAGGGTCTGTCAAGTCATCCGCAGGCACATAAACCGCTTGCACAGATGTAATAGATCCTCTCTTAGTTGAAGTAATTCTTTCTTGCATAGCGCCCATTTCTGTAGCCAAGGTGGGTTGGTATCCTACCGCAGAAGGCATACGTCCTAAAAGTGCAGATACCTCAGAACCGGCTTGTGTAAAACGGAAAATATTGTCAATAAAGAAAAGTACATCCTTTCCTTGTCCTTCTCCAGCTCCATCTCTAAAATACTCAGCAATAGTTAAACCAGAAAGGGCAACACGTGCACGTGCTCCGGGAGGTTCGTTCATCTGTCCGAAAACGAAAGATAGTTTTGAATCCTTTAATTGAGTGTCATCAACTTTATCTAGATCCCATCCTCCTTCTTCCATAGATTTGTTGAATTCTTCTCCGTATTTAATAATACCCGATTCCAACATCTCTCTCAACAAGTCATTTCCTTCACGCGTGCGCTCTCCTACTCCGGCAAATACAGATAATCCACCATGCCCCTTCGCAATGTTATTGATCAATTCCTGGATCAATACAGTTTTACCAACTCCGGCTCCACCAAACAATCCAATTTTACCTCCTTTTGCATAAGGCTCAATCAAATCGATTACTTTAATTCCGGTAAACAGTACCTCTGTAGAAGTAGAAAGATCTTCAAACTTTGGTGCTGAGCGGTGAATAGGTAATCCATTGTCACCATTCTTAGGCAAGGCTTTCAATCCGTCAATTGGATCCCCGTTCACATTAAATAGTCTACCATAAATCTCAGATCCTACCGGTATTTTAATTGGACTACCTGTTGCTACGACCTCATGACCTCTGCTCAAACCATCTGTAGAATCCATCGCAATACATCTCACGATATCTTCTCCTGTATGTTGCTGAACTTCTAGAACTAATAAAGAACCATCTGGTCTGGTAATTTCTAAAGAATCATAAATCTTTGGTAATTCAGATTCTGAAGAAAATGACACATCGATAACCGGGCCAATAATTTGAGCGATCTTACCTGTTGTTTTTGCCATTATTTGTAAAAATTAATTTTTGTTAACCATCAGACAACTAAACGATAAAGCTTTTTTAGTGCCTGTTTTTCGAGGTGCAAAGATACTGTTTTAATACAAATGGAAAAACATTTTTATCTTATTTTTTGAGTGTCAGAATATATTGAGCCACAGCCATTTTAGCTTCATCAGAAAGATAATCTTGTGGAGGCATTTCTGGGTAGTCATCACGAACTTTCTTGGGCTTAGTAATATAGTCTACTATTCCTTGAGGATTATTGTGATAAATTGCCTGAATTGCATTGACAGGAACTCCTATCAACCTAATATCATAAGCATGGCAACCTGAGCAAATTCCATAATAGGTCATTTCACCCAATTCTAAAGTTGTGATTTCCTTTGGTTCAACAGGATGATCTAACAAAAAACTTTTAAGGTCCGAAGTACTCGTTATACTGGGCTCCTCAAATTCTCCCAAACCAAAAGTACGATAGCGCTGTTTATCTCGAATTGAACTCCCCTGACCTCCTCCAATAGCTAAAATGTCCGGACCTTTCGAGGATAATTTCGTCATCATCAATGCTTTTAATTCACCAATAGGATCATTGCCATTGTTGATCATAAAATTATCGAGAATAGTGATTCTATCGGGGTTAGGTTCAGAATCAGGATCATTAGAGGCTTTGGCTCCTCCATTCGCAAAATCAGTAATGATAATTCCAGCATTGTTATTACCCGAAATGATATTATTCTCGATGATCACATCATCTGCTGCCATAACTAAAATACCCGTGCCAGGGGGAATGCCTGAAACTATGGAACCCGGGGCTCCAAAATTTTCATGGTTATTATCGATGACGAAATTATTTCTAATGATTACGTCATAAGTCGTTTTTATTGGCAACCCCGGTGTGATAAATGCCAATATCCCGCCCGTATTATTGTAGGCATAATTATTTTCCACCAAGGCATGTCTGGAGTTTTCAATTTCTATTCCGGCCACATTCTCAAAAACCTTGTTGTGTTTTACATCTATATTATCGCACATTCCAATGTATATGGCAGCATCTTCAATTCCCGATAATACATTATGTTCCACGATACCATTTTTACCGTACTGCGGAAAAATACCATAAACACCTGTATCGATGATCCAGTTATTTCGAATAACAAAATTATTTCCGGCCTGTCCCATAATCCCGTTTCCTTTGTAATTGGTGATCTTAAAATTTTCAATTTGGATACCATTACCGGAATATAAGAATGCATCGTTTAATTTCTTTTTACCATCTAAAACAGGCCATTCGCCCTCTTCAATAATTCCTTGAAAAATGATGTTATCTTTATCTATATAGACCGTTTCTGAGTAAGTACCGGGATAAACACGAATTAAATCACCCGGTTTTGCTTTTCTTACGGCATCCTGAATTTTTGATCCATTTTTCACTTCCCATGTTTCTCCCTTAAATTCGACTGGTGCATACCCTGCATGAATAGAGTCCGAAGTGCCTGTTTGCCCGGGTCTAAAAAGCACATTTGAAGTTGGCAAGGGTGCCGTCTTTTTCTTATTTCCAAAAATCGATTTACCCAAGAAAATACCAATCGCTATCAAAGCTAACGCTATAATAATTTTTTTTAACATAGTATGATTTTTAAGATAAAGGAAGTCCTGAAGGAACTTTTTTGGGAATTTCAGGCATAAATGATTCGTCTGTTAATGTTTTTAAGAAATCATTGATTCTATCTATTTCATCATCGCTCAACTGGGGCTCCCAAATATGCCAATGAAGATATAAATTTTCTTCTTTAGGCACAGCATGCCCTCTCCCTTTTGTGTAAAATTGAATTGTCTCTTTTAATGTTTTAAAATTTCCTGAATGCATATATGGAGCCGTTTTTTCAACATTCCTCAAACTGGGCACTTTGAAACCTCCCCGCATAGTGGCATCATTAAATGTTTTCTGTGCACCTTCATCGAATAATTGAGGATTGGGTTCAGGACTTCCAATGACGGCGATTTGTTGATTGGAAAATAAGGGGGGCGTATGACATTCAGCGCATCTTGCAACAAAAGATCTAAAAATATTCATTCCTTCAATTTCTTTTTCATTGAGCGCATTCGAATACCCATGTGCATACTGATCGTACCTGCTGTTCAAACTTATCAGAGAAGTTTCAAATGCCGCTATTGCCGTTAAAATCTCATCTATTTGAATTGAATCTTTTTCATTCCTTCTGTGAAAGGCTTGCTTGAACAATCTTTTGTATTCATCAGATTGATTCAGTTTTTTTAAAATTTCTTCAGGACTTGAAGCCATTTCATCTAATGAAAAAAGAGGTCCCTTCATTTGTTCTTCAAGAGAACTAACTCGGGCATCCCAAAACAGTCTTTTCATATAGGCCACATTCCAAAGACTCGGCGCAGATCTTTTCAGCACGGATCCATTTATTCCTTCTGATCTGGCTTTACCATCACTAAAGCCCAGCTCAGGATGATGACAAGTAGCACAAGATATTTTGTTGTTGTGTGATAAAATGGGATCAAAAAAAAGATACCTGCCTAAATCGATCTGTTGCGGAGTAAATCCGTCTCTTGCCTCTGGCAAACCAATCCTTAAACCTCCAAGGCCTTGATTGTTTGGGGAATTATATTGTAAATACAAATTGATATTCTCACAGGTGTTTTCATTGGAAATTTTAAATCCTGGAGGGCAGTTTTCACATAAGACAAAATTAAATTCATCCGGAACCTTAGCTGAATTCATTTTTCCGGAACTCATAAACAGCAAAGTAAAAAGTCCCAAAATAACAATGCCAAACAACCATAAAAAAAAAGTCCTTTTAAACATCAGTAAACTGATTCAAAAAAGGCACCTTTCGGTGCCTCTTGTATTATTGTAATAAAGGATTGTAATTTGTTGGATAATCGCCAATATCAAATAGCTCACCTGCTTCCATAAAATTTGATCCATAGGTCTCATCTATGGCTTCTAACATCTTATTGGCTACGAGCCCATAACCTCTTGCTGTTAAATGAACACCGTCTAGTGAAAAGGCTCCTCCTGTAACGAGATCAGATGTCAAAATATAGTTACCACTTTCAACACCACTACTAGCTAGTTGCACCATAAAAGCATGTGCATCCAAAAATGCCAGACCGGCTTTATCGGCTTCTCTTTTGATGATGGTATTAAATGATGACGTTGCATTTTTCACTTCAACCTGTTCTGAAGGGATCAATATCCATTTATCGGCTAATGGTAAGGTAACACCTTCCGTAGAGAATTGATCAGCAAAATCTTTTGATAGTCCCTGACTTTGTAAGAAAGCAGACCGTGCCTGATTAACCGTGCCGATAACTGTTGAACTTGGCAAAACCAATAGGTCATTTTCATTGGCCTGTCTCGACTGACCATAAGTGATCCCTAATAGATAAGCCACTTGAGGTGCAGCTTGCGGGGGTAAACCCAGTTGATCCAAAAAGGCACCAAAATTTGGATTGGACAGTAAAATACTCGTGATCTGTTCCGAAATATTAGATAAATTTTCATCATTAATAACCACAGGACTGGCCTCATTTTCCGAAAATACAACAACTCTTTCAGGTTGTCCTATAGCCACATAAATTTGATTCAGTGCACTGTATACTAAATTCAAAGTCGGGATTAAGGGTCCGAAAGCGGGATTTGCAGGACTTAAGGGATCGTGAGGTACCGTTGTAAAATAAGGTATTGCCGTTACATCAGGTATATTTGCCATAATTCCCTTTGCTCCATTGGAAGTTAAGGTATTCACCAAGGTTGTAACTGCAAAATCGAACGTTGGTTCATCCGTTATAGGATTACTGCCATCACCTCCGGTTGTGGCATATCCAAGAACGTCATTATTACCTATCCAAAGGGAAAAAAACGTTGGATTTAAGGCCATTGCATCAGCAATTACACTAGTATTAGGACTTGAAGCCATTCTTACAAAATAGGGATTTGCCAAACTAGGTAAACCGGCAATATTTCCATATCCGGGTGCTAACAAATGAAAACTCTTTGCTCCCGGAACACCCATGTTGTTATACGGACCAGGCTTAACATTTGATACCTCAGTCGTTGGAGTTCCGGGCAAAATTGCAGGTCCCGATCCATTGAAAAACAGACGCGGATTGGCAATAACGTTACCGCCCAAAAGTAAACCACCAACATTATCGTTTGTGATTGGTTGTGAAAAGTCTCCACCGCCTACAAGAGCAAATTTTTGTGATAACAAATTTGGAAATGAATTATTTTGACTAGCAATAAAAAGAGCATTGTCTGTATATCCGGCTGTTAATGAATTCCCCAAAGCTACATAAGTATTAAAATCAGCAGATCCGGGAACTAATTCAACCTTTTTATCATTCGGATTATCATTATCATCGTCACATGCTGCAAAAACAAATAAAAATAATAGCAGCCAGGTATATTTTAATTTAAAACTCATAAGAATTATTTTTTTTAGTTAATTAGAAATTGCCTACAACCCAGGATACATAATACTGCGAACCGACAAAACCAGTACCGAAAGCTGTAAAATAATCTTGACCAAAGAGGTTTGATGCCCCAACTTTGATTACAGATTTTAAAGATGGTAGTGCATAATTTACCTGCGCATCCATCGTGTGGTAAGCAGGAATATCTCCATCACCAAAAGTTGCTTGCCAGAAATAAGCATCACTCCATCTCCACGCAATATTGAACCCTAAGTTTTCATAAACATTCGAATTACCGAACATCATCTTAACTTTGTGCTCTGGCGTGTTGAAGCTAGTTCTAAAGTCAGGGTATTTGGCTTGATCAAAATCTTGCTTAGCAAAAGTATAATTACCTGAAAGATCATAATTACCAAATACTTTTGTAGAAAGAGAAATTGATCCTCCATAAGAGTTTACGTCAGCATCAGAGTTGGTATAAGTCTGATAAACTTCATAGTCGCCAAATTGCAAAGCAGCCAAAGATAAAGAATTATCTCCCACTGTTCCGTATAAAGGCACGAGTACATTTTCATTCGAAATAAAATCTTTGTACTTGTTGTAATAAGCATTAAGATCTACAATGATTCTATTATATTTCCCTCTATAGCCAAGTTCAAAAGAAGTCACCTGTTCAGGTTTTACCAAATTGATATCAGATGCCCTGGGTGCTCCGGCTTGCACAGAACTCACTGTAAATGAATTTTCATAAGCCTGTCTTCCTACAACACTAACCTGTGCCGGAACCCCTAAATTTTGACCACTTTGAGAAACACTATAGGTTCTGGTATCGCGATCTAAATTAGATTTGGCAGAACCCACTAAGACAGCTCTACCAGCATCAAGGCCAATAAATAAATCTTGTGTCGTTGGATTTCTGAAACCCGTTTGAACAGACCCCCTAAAATTATGACTTTGAGTTGCTCCGGCTGTATAGCCCAAAGAAATTCTTGGCGAAAAGAATCCATCAAATAATTCCGATTTATCATAACGCACTGAAGCAGTCAATTTTAATCTCTCTTCTGCTAAAAACTTCTTTTGTAATTGTGTGTAAGCGCCGTATTCAGAATAGTTAATCGGACCATCTAGATCTGTATAGATAGATCCTTTAGAGTTTAATTCATACATTCTGTATGATCCTCCTACTTGAATATCCGCCCAATCCCATAAATGACTGAAGTTATAATTCGCATCTCCGTGATAAAATCTAGATTCATCCTGAAATTTGGATCCAGTACTAAAATCAGGATCTTTAATGATCTCATTAAAGGCATTTTTAAATTCTGCCGAACCCGGCTCAAATCTTCCGGTATCTGCTGCAGCTCTGGCAACTTTATGGGCTTCATCCTCAGTTGCGCCACCCAAGGTCGCACCTGCAAATGTTTGGATATACTCTCCAAACCATTGTATATCCGATTTCCATCGTCTGTTAATATTAACTCCTGTAAAAACCATATCATATGAATCACCCGCATCATCAGCCACTACGTATCCTCTTACAAAGAAGTTATTACTTCTCACCTCTAGTTTATGCTGCTGCATATTAAAGTTTTTGATGTTGTATCGGTTCGTACCCTGATAAATAGTATTTCCTGAACCGTATTTTCCAACATAAGAAAACTCAACATCATTTTCCCAAGGTCTGATATACACGCCCCAATCTGCCTTAAAACTTTCGGCATTATAATTGGTAAGGGTATTTTCGCGATAACCGGTTCTACTTACTACTACGTCCGGAATAATACCAAGTCCGCCCGAAGCAGCTCTAATGTTGGTAGATACTTCATCTCCATACACATTCAGACCATCGTAATTATAATTTTCTCTTGTATTTCCTTTGATAAACCTATCTTGCTGATTGTCGGCATGCCAATCTGTTCCTTTTAAGTAACCCAAGTTAATCTTGGCAGCAATTTTCTCATTGAATTTCACCCCATACCTGGCGCTCACATCATAGAAGAAATTAGTTCCTGCCACATCTTGAGAGGTAACTCCCGCTTTTACACTGGCACTAACCCCATGAAAATCAAACGGATTTTTACTGGTCATAAAAAGAATTCCGTTAAATGCATTCGCACCATATAAGGCTGATGAAGCACCTGGTAATAATTCTATACTGTGCACATCAGTTTCAGTCATTCCCAATAAGTTCCCTAATGGGAAGTTCAATGCAGGCGCAGAATTATCCATTCCATCCACTAATTGCATAAAACGCGTATTGGAAAAAGTTGAAAAACCTCTTGTGTTGATCGATTTAAATGTTAAACTGTTTGTATTGATATCAACACCTTTCAAATTTTCCAGGCCATCATAAAAGTCCGGCGAGGCTGTATTTTTAATATCTTTCAACGACATCGTTTCTACAGTCACAGGCGACTCAAATATACTTTCAGGTGTTCTTGAAGCCGAAACCACCACTTCATCTAAAGTAGTCTGGCTCTCTTGTAAAGTGATTGTAATTTCCTGATCTGCATTGGTTACTTCAAAAGTTTGACGATCATAACCGACCGAAGTAAATTCTAGTGTAAAAGGTGGTGTCGAAGTCGTATTTATCGAGAATAACCCGTCAAAATCAGTAGAAGCACCTGTGGTTCCTCCGATAATTTTTACATTCACGCCGGGTATCGGCTCGTTATTTACGGCATCGATTACTTTTCCGGACACTTCCGTTTGAGCGTACATAGCAGTACATGCGAAAAAGATCATCAATGTCAAAAAGATAGATTTCATATAATTCAAATTGTAGTTAAAGTCGGGAAAAATACAATTTTTTCGGAATATCAAGATTATCCAATGCAAAAAATTAGGAAAATTTAAAAAAAAAAGACTTAATTGTTACATTCATAATTTATTTCAAGATCAACTTCTTTGTTGAAGCTTGATTTCCTCTTGACACTTTGACGAAATATATTCCTTTTTGAATTTTAGGTAAAAAAACATCTTCTCTGAATCGAATGCCTTCGGATGTATATTGCTTTTGCATAATTTCTCTTCCCAACATATCATAAATTATCAGGTTTGTACTTCCTGTTTGGTCAGATGAAAAAGACACCGTAAAATGATTCTCCGTAGGGTTAGGATAAATATTGAAATTTTCTAAGGCAAAACTATCGTTGCTCAACACTTCCTCATTGGTACATATATTGAGGCTCCAACCTAATATTGAACCTACATCCTCCGCGGCATTGTCAATCACTCTTAAGCGCCAGATTCCCAGAGAATCATCCCCGTTAAATACCTGTAAGTCGTCTTGTGGTTTAATAATCCCTTCAATACTGGGAGCAGTAATGCTGCACACAATTTCGCTTCCATCAACCGAATAAGTCGCTACAATATCATCATATTCAGGTCCAAAACATTGATTTTTCATCAGCGTAATACTTTTACCTGTTGGACTTATTAAATCTAATTGCAGATCATTTACGTAAGTATGCTGAATATTTACTGAAACCTCCAGTTTTTCTATTTTGACATTGCTCGGCACGTTTATTTGCGAAATTATTCCAACCAGATTGTTATCCGGAATTTTCTTAGGAACATCTGTAGAAACAAAATTGTTACAATCTTCGACAAATGTACCCACCGAAAATGCTTTTTTATTGACCGAATAAAATATATTATTTGCCGCAGCCACCATGACATAGCAAACAGGATATCCCGTATTTGGCGCTTGAATACTTTCTTCACCATCATTTGGCGTATTTAACTTGAGTGGTTCGTTAAAAGTAAGGCCCCCATCAGTAGACAAATAAATATTGACATTGGCAGCATTTATATTGTTTGCTGTTGTTCCCGCTACATCCCACCTGATAACCTGAGAACTGTTCTTTGCCCAGACTAAATTATCCTCATTTTGAGAGGTAACAACAAATGGACCGGCAGCATCAGTTACAGTAACTTTCATGTCATCTGAGGCCGATTGTCCGCCTTCACTGTTATTATCTCTTGCTGTCAGGGTAAAATTCATGTTTCTGGATACGCTTGGTGTTACTTCCCAGGTACTTGATAAACTGCCTGAAATAACTGTTTTTAATTCGGGCATATACCGATTCGGACTCACCTTTGGAACGACAGAACGATAGATTGCTCCGCTTGTTGCAGTCGCACTTGGGGGCACGGTGGTTGCTCCTGCATCAATTTGCTCCCAACAAAACGAGATGGGATCATTATCTGCATCGCTTCCTGAACCTCTCAATATATAAGGAGTAGATTTTGGAATGGTGAAATCGGATCCGGCATTCACACTCGGAACATTTTTATTTTGGGTTAAGGTAATAGTAGCAGCGCAAGTACTTCTTCCGGCACTTACATTATTCCAAATTTCTTTGATGCTGATGGTATGAAAATACAAATCACTGCTGCCTTGAACATTCTGTGGTGCGCATAAACCCGCATAGGCCATCAAAGTAGATCCGCTACCGGGTTCGACGGCAGTTGCTAAATTTCTCGTATCCCCCCCGCAATTAAGTGCTGTTCCATTAAAAGTATGGTTTGCTCCCAACTGGTGACCAAATTCATGTGCCACAAAATCGAAATAATACCGATCACCAACCGGATTACTCGAACCCGTAACTCCCTTAGCCTTTGAACTCGTACATGCAGAAGCCAATGCGGCCAAACCTCCTCCTCCCGTACTGAAAACATGACCAATATCGTAGTTCACCGCGCCTATCACATTATCGATATTTGTCTGGTTCTCATTTAACATGGTACTTCCCGAATTATTGGTATACGGATCAGTTGTTCCGTCTAAATAAATTAATTGATCATTCCCCGGAATAATTTGAAAACGGATAGATAGGTCATTTTCATAAATTTCATTTATTCTGCTAATCGCAATGACCATTTCTCCCAAAATCAATATTTTTTTTTGCGCATCTGTCGCATTTTGAATGCCGGCTCGCGCTATGTGAAATTGTGCATACTCACCTGTACAAGCTAAAGCCAAGCGAAATGTCCGCATTTTTAAATCGTTAAAATTTTTGGCTAGAACCCCTTTTTCCTGAAAAGAAGATAAGTTTTCAGTTTTGCACAAAAAATCGTTGGCAATATTCTTCAGATCGTCTCTTTTGTATGAAATATATTTACTTTGATTCTGAGAACTTGGCTCAATAAATTGAATATTCCTGCCCTCATCAATAATCATCGCATTCAAACCCTGAGGCGTAAATGACAACCTGACCCGCTTTGAAGATTCCTCGCTTTTTCCTTGATAACTTCGAAGTGCCGGATATTTTTTTTGTAAATCAGGATGAACAACGTCGCTACTTTTTAATTCAAAAACCTCAAACCCTTCCTTGGAAGTAGGGAGCTTAAATCTTAATATTTCGTCAGGACTTTTATTTATGATCTGCTTTTCCAGCACATTGATATCTAAATCAAATAGAGTAAAATCCGTAGGTTTTGGCTTATCTTGAAACAGCTCATCATGTGAAATTACAGATGATAGCTCCCGCCAATTGCCCATTGTTTGTCCGAAGAAATTTAGGGAATATAAGAGGGGTAAAAGAAGTATAAAGCAATTTATTTTTTTTACCATAAAAATTCAGCTGCTACAAATCTAAAAAAATAATCGGTTAAACTTTTAATTAGACCTTACCTTTGCCTAAAAAAAATAATGAAGTTTTTAATTTATCTTTTCTTGGCCTTGAGTTTAACCAATTGTAAAACAAAAAAAGAATTGGCTCAAAACCAACAAAATAAAAACCAAAGTCTTGTCATCCCAAACTGTCCTGAGGAGGGTATTTGTACAATCACCATAGAAGAAAACAAAGAGTTACAAATAAAAACAGATGAGTTCGGTATGATTTATCCTGAAATCATAGAGGGGGATCATTATTTATGTAGTTACTCTTTTTCCAAAGATTCTGATTATGCCGATGGAAATTATAAAGAAATGATACTCTTCCAATTTCCCAAAAACGAAATAAGTTTACTTTTGCAAGACAAAAATTTGCAAAAAGTGAATTTGCTTTATGGGAGATTGTGCTATTGCAAAGGTGAATCGGGCTATGAAAAAGTTTCAAAAGGAGTATTAAGTTTAAAGAGAAATAACAATAAAATATCCCTTAAACTTGAATTTTACACAAATTTGCCCCAAGTAATAAAAACCATTGAAGAGGTGATTATTTTGCCCTAAAAATTTTATGAAAGTTCATCAAAGCATTAAAAATTTTTCAAAAAAAAACATCCCAACTGTACTCACCATTGGCACTTTTGATGGTGTTCATATTGGGCATCAAAAAATCATAGAGCGATTAAACCAATTAAAAAAGGAATCACTCAATAGTGCCATTCTAACTTTCTATCCTCATCCACGAAGAGTATTGGGTAAAGACCACCAAATTCAAATGCTCAATTCATTTGAAGAAAAAAAAGAACTTCTTTCCAACTATAAACTGGACCATCTCATAGTTGAACCTTTTACAGAGAAATTTTCACAAATTTCGGCCGAAAATTTTGTAAAAAAAATCTTGGTAGAAGAATTAAATGTGAAGAAACTCGTGATTGGACATGACCATAAATTTGGAAAAAATAGAGCCGGTGATTTTGATAAACTTGTTGAACTTTCCAAAGTCTATGGATTTGAAGTAGAGGAGATTCCTTCGCAAGACATTGAAAATATTGCCGTAAGTTCTACTAAAATTAGAAAAGCCCTGTTGGAAGGAGAGGTATTACTCGCCAATCGGTATTTAGGATATCCTTTTATGCTCAGTGGTAAAGTCGTAAAAGGCCATGGAATTGGCAGAACAATTAATTTTCCAACACTTAATTTACAAATCGAGGAAGATTATAAACTAATTCCGAAAAATGGAGTCTATCTAGTGAAAACCTCTTGTGACGGTAGGGTACTCAATGGATTAATGAATATTGGAACCAGACCAACTTTAAATGGCCAAAATCAATCTGTTGAAGTCTATTTGTTAGATTTTAGCGGAGATCTATACGGTAAATTTCTTAGGGTTGACATTTTACATCGTGTGCGCGACGAAATTAAATTTGATTCCATAGACGACTTAAAAAAACAAATTGCGGCTGATGAATTATTGGCGAGAAAATGGTTTAAAAATAGTTGAAATCTCTAAATGCCCCTCAATTAGTCTCAATTCATTGATTATATTTGCCCCACATTTCAAAATTATTTCCCATGCTCACATTGGCTTTTATCAGAGAAAATAAAGATCTTGTTTTAAAAGGTTTAGCAAAAAGAAACTTTAAAGATGCCGGCGTCATTATCGATCGTGTATTGGATAAGGATAGTTTAAGGCGCGAAACCCAAACCAGATTGGATCAAGTTCTAGCCGAAAGCAATAAAATATCGAAGGATATTGGCCGGTTCTTTAAGTCGGGAGAAACACAAAAAGCCAATCTGCTCAAAGAAAAAACATCTAAATTAAAGACCTCTTCAAAAGACCTGAGCGATGCTTTAAATCAGATAGAAAATGATCTGAATGAATTGCTCTACCAAATTCCGAATATCCCAAATGACATTGTTCCGGTCGGCAAAACACCTGAAGATAATGAGGAGGTCTATAAAGAGGGAGAAATTCCAACATTACACAAAGGAGCAGTTCCGCATTGGGATTTGGCAAAAAAATATGATATCATCGATTTTGACCTCGGTAATAAGATCACCGGTGCAGGTTTTCCGGTATACAAAGGAAAAGGAGCCAAATTACAAAGAGCTTTGATCAGTTATTTTTTGGATAAAAACACAGCCGCTGGCTATACAGAGGTACAACCACCTTTATTGGTAAACGAAGCTTCAGGATTTGGAACCGGACAGTTACCTGATAAAGAAGGACAGATGTATGAGGTAGGAATCGATCAGTTATACTTAATTCCAACTGCAGAAGTTCCTCTCACTAATTTTTTTAGAAATGATTTGCTAAAAGAATCTGACCTTCCAATAGGTTTAACAGCTTATACGCCTTGTTTCAGAAGAGAAGCAGGATCTTATGGTGCCCATGTGAGAGGGTTAAATCGATTACACCAATTCGATAAAGTAGAAATTGTTAGGGTTGAACATCCCCAAAATTCCTATCAAGCTTTAGAAAATATGGTAGAACATGTAAAGGGAATCTTACAAGAGCTGAAATTACCTTTCAGAATTTTGAGGTTGTGTGGCGGTGATATGGGATTTACGTCGGCTTTGACTTATGACTTTGAAGTTTATTCAACTGCCCAGGAAAGATGGCTTGAAATCAGTTCTGTTTCTAATTTCGAAACTTTTCAGGCAAATAGATTAAAACTGAGATTTAAAAACAATGAAGGGAAAAGTGAATTGGCCCATACTTTAAACGGATCCTCATTGGCTCTACCGAGAGTACTGGCAGGAATTCTGGAAAATTACCAAACTGAAAAAGGAATTCAAATACCGAAAGTGCTTATCCCTTATACCGGTTTTGATTTGATCGACTAAAAAAAATAGAAGCCTTAAGCGGCTTCTATTAATCTTTTGTAGTAATGCATTTCAGTTAAATCCTTGTAATATGCATTTAATTGGCCTTTTCTCATATGGTTAGTTGCTCTTTCTTTGGCCTTGTCGTAAAATTTGATTAGTTCGTTCATGTCTTTATTTTTTGGGTTGTTGTTTTGTTATTGGGTATATCTTTTAAGACTGCCCATTTAACATAACGTTACATTTTTCGATTTATTTTATATTTATTTTAACAAACTTTCTGTTTTTTGTTATTTTCATATGTTTTTAAACCAATCAATCCTATATTCATAATTATTTTCCCATAACTTTAAATGGGTCGTCTGGTTTTTCTTTTTCTAATTTTTCCGACCTTTACCAAATGAGCTTAAAGATTTTTCTTTTCTTGGGGTTTTTTTCAACTTTCCTCTTCGCACAAAAGCCGGAACAAGCTTATCGTTTTTACATGAAAGGTGAATATGATCAAGCCGCTATGCTCTATAAAGACTTACATGAAAAAAACAGAATTCAAAGAGAATATTTCAAAAAACTAATCACTTGTCAACAACAACTAGGAAATTATGGAGAAGCAGAAAAGATTATAAAAAGACAACAAGAAGAGTTTCCTATTCTCACTTATTTAGATATAGAATTAGGTTATAATCTGGAATTACAAGGAAAATTAGAAGAAGCTGATAAATATTATCAAAGGGCCATTCAATCCATCGAAATCAGCCCCAATCAAGTGTATAATATTGGATATTCGTTTTCAGAAAACCACAAATTAGACTATGCTCTTCAATCATATCAAATTGCAAAAATTAAAAATCCGAAACTATTAACAGAAATCCAGGAGGCCCAGATCTATGGAGAGAAGGGTGAATTTGACAAAATGTTTACTGCCTACCTAAATTTTGTGGATATCGATGAGGATTATATTAACTCGGTACAACGTTATTTAGCACAATACATCACGGATGATCCCAACGACAAGAACAATATCCTCTTTAAAAAACAATTGCTTTTAAGGGCTCAAAACAACCCAAAAAACGCTTACAATATTTTGTTGAGCTGGTTATTTGTTCAGCAAAAAGAATATGACAAAGCCATTACTCAAGAGATCTCCATTTTTAAACGGGACAGGAGTAATTTGGCAAAAATCTATGAGTTAGGTTTGATTTCAATGGAAAATAAAGATAATGAAAGTGCAAAGAAGGCTTTTGATTTTGTCTTGAATCAAGACAATAGTGAGGAAGTGATCCTGAACATTCAAAACAATTTGCTTGCCATTCAGATAATGGAATCAACACCTTCTGACTATAGCTCTATCGATAAAAATTTTCAGGAAATTTTCATGCAATTTGGTAAAGGAGGAAGAACTATCCCGATACAACTCAACTATGCTGATTTTCTGACATTTCATCTAAATCGACCCGATGAGGCCATTACATTGTTAAAAGAGGCTATTCCAAATGCCCAATCAGAATTGCAAAAGGGAATGATCAAAATAAAATTAGGTGATATTTTAGTTTTTAGCGACCAGTTTAACCAAGCCTTGATACTCTATAGCCAGGTTCAAAACGACTTAAAAAACAGTAATTTAGCCCAAACAGCAAGATATAAAGTGGCGCAAACCTCCTATTTTAAAGGAGATTTTGAATGGGCTAAAGACCAACTTTCTGTTTTAAAATCATCTACTTCACAACTTATAGCCAATGATGCTTTAGATCTATATTTAGTTATTCTAAACAACATAGATAAAGATTCTCTTCAAACTCCTCTCGAACTTTATGCCAAGGCACAACTTTTTTCTTTTCAACAAAAGAATGAAGTAGCCATAGCGACGCTTGATAACCTATTAGAGAATTACAAAGGAAGCTTAATAGAAGACGATGCCTTAAAATTTCAGGCTGAACTTTTTACCGCAGAGCAAAAATTTGATCAAGCTGAAAAGAACTATTTAAAAATCGAAAACTTCTATCCTGATAGTATCATGATCGACAAAGTTTTGTTCCAGCTCGCAGAACTTTATTTAAATGATTTGAACGACCAAGATAAGGCGCGCATTTATTTTGAAAAGATTATTTTCAACCATCCTTCGAGTATTTATTTGGTCGATGCACGAAAGCAATACAGAAAATTAAGGGGCGATATTCTAAATTAAAGCAATGATAATTTACAATGTAACTACAAATGTGTCTAAGGATATAGAAGCCGATTGGCTCATTTGGATGAAGGAAGATCACATTTCAAAAGTTGTGAAAAAAGGCGATTTTGAACACGCACTTTTGACAAAGGTTTTAGTGGATGAAGAAATGGGTGGTGTTACTTATTCCACTCAATATGCATCTCCTGACAGAAAAACATTAGATCACTACCTGCAACATTACGCTCCTGAACTGATGCGAGAAGTTTTTGAAAAATTTGGCGAAAAACTCGTTTCTTTCAGGACAGAATTAGAGGTGATCGAATTAATTGAAAACACAAATATAAAATGAGTGTTCGAGCAAAAAAACACCTGGGTCAACATTTCCTGACAGATGAAAATATTGCCTTGAAAATTGCAAATACGCTAGACGGAACCGGCTATAAACAAGTAATGGAAATTGGCCCTGGAATGGGCGTTTTAACAAAATACCTACTCAACAAAAAATTTGAAATAAGTGTAGTTGAAATAGACCGTGAATCTGTTGACTATCTCAAAGTACATTATCCTGACCTGTCCGACAGAATCTATCATCTGGATTTTTTAAAAGCAGATATTCCAAAACTTTTTAATCAAAATCAAACAGCAATCATCGGTAATTTCCCCTATAACATTTCCAGTCAAATCGTATTTAAAACCATAGAAAACAGAGCGTTAATTCCTGAATTTTCAGGTATGTTTCAAAAAGAGGTAGCCCAAAGAATTACCTCTAAACCGGGAAATAAAGTGTATGGTATCTTATCTGTTTTGACCCAGGCCTATTACGATGCCTCATATTTGTTCACAGTCCCTCCACATGTTTTTCAACCACCGCCTAAGGTAGATTCCGGTGTCTTGCGATTAACGAGAAAAAAAAATACAGATCTCGGTGTAGACGATGCTCTTTTTTTTAAAGTGGTTAAGACCGCATTCAACCAAAGAAGAAAAACATTGAGAAATAGTTTAAAATCTTTTGATCTGAGCGATAAGTTGAAAGAAGATGTTATCTTTGCGCGACGTCCTGAACAACTTTCTGTACAGGAATTCATCAACTTAACAAAAAGCTTGGAAAAAGATGCCCTTCGAGATCAATAATGAATTTATCGAAAACCTCGAATCTCTCATTGAAAACAGAGAAGATCAGGTCATTATCGATCTTTTTGCGGAAGAACATACCGCTGATATAGCAGAAATCATCGACGAATTATCGAACGACGATGCCACCTACCTTTTTCGTCTTTTAGATTCTGAAAAAACAGCCGAAGCGCTGTTAGATATTGACGAAGACGACCGAGCCAGAATTCTTGCAAAACTTTCTGAAAAAGAAATTGCAGAACATATTGATGAATTAGATACCGATGATGCGGCTGATTTAATGAGTAGTCTTCCTAATGAAAGACAAAATATTGTTCTTTCAAATATTGAAGATGATGAACATGCCAAAGATATTGCGGAGTTATTGCAATATGATGAAAATACTGCAGGTGGTTTAATGGCCAAAGAATTGGTGAAAGTGAATGAAAATTGGACTGTTCCTAATTGCGTTCGTAAAATGCGGTCTCAAGCACAAGAAGTTACAAGGGTTCACTCCATTTATGTTGTTGACAATAAAAATGTTTTAAAAGGACGTTTGTCTCTTAAAGACTTATTGGTTGCACCTGCTACAGCCACGATTTCAGAAATTTCCATTCCTAAAGTCGATTATGTAAACGTAAACGACAAAGCCGAGGAAGTGGCCCGCATTATGCAGAAATACGACCTGGAAGCGATTCCTGTAGTTGATGCCGAAAATCACTTACTTGGCAGAATTACCATCGATGACATAGTAGATGTGATCAAAGAAGAAGCGGAAAAAGACTACCAAATGGCGGCCGGTTTGACTGATGATGTTGAAGCTGACGATAGTATTTTAGATCTTACTAAGGCTCGATTACCGTGGTTAGTGCTCGGCTTGTTTGGCGGTACCGCAGCTGCCTCTATCATGGGTGGTTTTGACGAAGCCTTAAAAAATTATCCAGAACTATTCTTTTTTACACCGCTGATTGCTGCAATGGCAGGAAATGTAGGTGTACAATCTTCAGCCATCATTGTACAAGGACTTGCAAAAGATAATTTACGAGGCTCCTTGCTAAACCGAATGTTTAAGGAAATTAGCTTGGCTTTAGTAAATGGCATCTTCCTTGCCGTCATTGTTTTTTCCCTGGGTTTACTCCTCAATTATCCTATAAAGGTTTGTTCAACCATTGGTATTTCCCTTGTAATCGTGATCATTATCGCGTCACTCGTAGGAACTTTTGTACCCTTGATACTGCATAAAAAAGGGATTGATCCGGCAGTGGCAACCGGACCATTCATTACTACTTGTAATGATATTTTTGGAATTTTTATCTTTTTTACCATTGCCAAATTGATCTTAGGATTCTAAAATCATAAAATTTCTTCTTTGAAACAGTAAAATCTCTTTAAAAAAGGTGGAGTTGTATTTCTCCTTTTAATCCTATTTTTTTCCTTAATTTTGCTCCTCATATATCAAAAAAAATGACAGAAGAAACAAAATCTCTGAACTTCATTGAACATATTGTTGAAGGTGATCTAAGGCAAGGGCTCGATCCTTCAAAATTGCGTTTTAGATTTCCTCCTGAACCAAACGGCTATTTACATATTGGACATGCAGCGTCTATTTGCTTGAATTTCGGATTGGGTTTGCGTTATGATGCTCCCGTAAACCTCAGATTTGACGACACAAATCCTTCAAAAGAAGAACAAGAATATGTTGATGCCATCAAAAAAGATATCGAATGGCTGGGTTTTCATTGGGATAAAGAACTCTATGCTTCCGACTATTTTGATCAATTATATAATTGGGCAATTCAACTTATTAAAAAGGGAAAGGCATATGTGGATGATCAAACATCTGAACAGATAGCCCAGCAAAAAGGTACACCTACTCAAGCTGGAACTTTAAGTCCGTACAGAAATCGTTCTGTCGAAGAAAATCTCGAATTATTTGAGAAAATGAAAAATGGAGATTTTGCAGAAGGATCTCATGTTTTAAGGGCAAAAATAGACATGGCATCTACCAATATGCTTATGCGAGACCCTGTCATTTATAGAGTATTAAAGAAACCTCACCACAGAACCGGCGAAAAATGGAAGATTTATCCAATGTACGACTGGGCCCATGGTGAATCTGATTATATCGAACAAATCTCACATTCCATTTGTACTTTAGAATTTAAACATCACCGCGAACTGTATGATTGGTTTTTAGATCAAGTTGTTGACGATAAATTGATCCGACCAAAACAGCGTGAATTTGCCCGAAGAAATTTGAGCTACACAGTGATGAGTAAAAGAAAATTATTGCAACTGGTTGAAGAAGGCCATGTAAATGGTTGGGACGACCCGAGAATGCCAACTATTTCGGGTTTGCGCAGAAGAGGTTATACACCTTCGTCCATAAGAAGTTTCAGTGAAACTGCGGGAATTGCGAAAAGAGATAATATTACCGACTTGGCCCTGTTAGAGTTTCAGATCAGAAATGAACTCAACAAAACTGCACCAAGAGTGATGGCCGTATTAGATCCTTTAAAAGTTGTGATCACCAACTATCCCAAAGATAAAGAAGAATTATTGGTTGCAGAGAATAATCCTGAAGACATGGATGCCGGTTTTAGGGATCTGCCTTTTTCGGGTGAAATTTATATAGAGAAAGATGATTTTTTGGAAGTAGCAGATAAAAATTTTTACAGACTTCAATTGGGTCATGAAGTTCGTTTAAAAAATGCCTATATCATTAAAGCCAATCAGGTTGTAAAAGATAAAAATGGGGAAATCTTGGAAGTACACTGTACCTATGATGAGGATTCCAGAAGTGGAAGCGGTTCAGAGGCGAGTATGAGAAGAGTAAAATCAACCATTCACTGGGTTTCCATAAAACATGCCATTCCGGCTGAGGTGAGATTGTACGACAGGCTTTTTACCAACGAAGCCCCGGACGCTAACAAAGAAATTGATTTCAAAACATACCTGAACCCTGATTCTCTAAAAATTCTTGATCATGCTTTTGTAGAACCGAGTTTAGCCAATGTTACACCCGGTGATAAATTTCAGTTCCAAAGATTGGGCTATTTTAATGTGGATGACGAAAGTACAGCAAAACACCTTATTTTTAACAGAACGGTTTCGCTAAAAGACAATTGGTCAAAAAAAGGAAAAAAGCAATAACTTCCAACATTTAGATCCTTGAAGACAGTAGAACTTATAAAAATTCCTATTCAAACAGAAATGGAAAACTTTGAACAAAAGTTCAAAGATTCTATGGCTTCTAATGTCCCACTGATCAACCGAATCACACATTATATCGTGCGCAGAAAAGGCAAACAAATGAGACCCATGTTTGTTTTTTTAGTCGCCAAAATGGTGTCGGAAGGAAATTTTAAAGAAAGAACCTACAGAGGAGCGGCGGTTATAGAATTGATCCATACGGCAACATTGGTGCACGACGATATTGTTGATGATAGTAATCACAGAAGAGGCTTCTTTAGTTTAAATGCTTTGTGGAAAAATAAAATCGCTGTACTTTTTGGCGATTTTTTATTATCAAAAGGTCTTATATTATCTATCGACAATGGCGATTTTGATATCCTGAAACATATTTCCGTGGCTGTTAGAGAAATGAGTGAAGGTGAGTTATTACAAATTGAAAAGGCCCGTCTATTAGATATCACAGAAGATGTTTACTTTGAGATCATCAGAAAAAAAACGGCAACACTGATTGCGGCGTGCACGGCCATTGGCGCTACCTCCGTCGACGCCTCTGCAGATGAAATAGAGAACATGAGGCGTTTTGGTGAATTGATCGGAATTGCATTTCAGATCAAAGATGACCTCTTTGATTATACTGATGAAAAAATTGGCAAGCCCACAGGAATTGATATAAAAGAGCAGAAAATGACGCTCCCACTGATTTACACGCTTAACAATTGCTCAGAAAAAGATAGAAAATGGTTGATCAACTCAGTTAAGAATCATAACAAAAACAAAAAACGCGTAAAAGAAGTGATCAATTTCGTAAAATCAGGTGGAGGGATTAATTATACCATATCAAAAATGGAAGAATTCCAAAAAGAGGCATTGTTTTTGTTAAATAAGTATCCTGATTCGCCTTACAAATCTTCTCTTATCAAAATGGTCAATTATGTAATTGATAGAGAAAAGTAATGGAGTAATTATCTGTTTAAGCATGAAAAGACTTTTACTCGTCATCATTATAATCTTCTTTACCAATTGCGACAGCTCCTTTAGTGAACTCCAAAATCCGAATGTGGATGGTGACGGCGATCCAATTGTTGTAAACCCCGATCCTCAAAATGAAACACTTGGAGTTGAAGGTGGTTATTGCTATGGCTACACGACACCTTTAGCTGATCAGAAAGTGGCTGTCATAGAAATCCCTGCGAATCTACCTGCCTCTATTGATTTATCTGAGTATTTACCCGAAGTACGATCTCAGGGAACTCAGGGTTCATGTGTAGCCTGGGCAACCGGTTATTACCTCAAAACATTTCAGGAGAATCTTGAAAACAACCGAAAAAACACGAACTCAAACGACCTTAATTTGAGTCCTGCCTTTATCTTTAACCAGATCAAAGTGGAACCTTGCGACGGGGCAGTAATTTCAAAAGGACTGGAATTACTTGTCTCTCAAGGCGTAAGCACATGGAATGATTTTCCATATGATGATGATAACTGCTTTGTGATGCCTACCCCTGAATTGATAGAATTGGCCGCTCCTAACAAAATCAAAGAATTTTATTACTTAAATGAAAATCAAGTTTTTGAACAATCAAAAGCTTTTTTAACAAAGAATCAACCCATTGTAATTGCCGTTTCAATTGATAGAAATTACTTTGGAGCCAGAGAAGGAAGTGACGCTGTATATCGAAAATTTGTACATGACGATGGAGGGCATGCCATGTTGGTTGTTGGCTACGATGATGCAAAGCAAGCATTTAAAGTGGTTAATTCATGGGGTAAAAATTGGGGAAATAACGGTTTTGTTTGGATAGATTATAAAGCTTTTCAAGAAGCGAACGACCCAACTTCTGATTTTAAAATTCTTTGTGAAGCCTGGGTAAGTGAAGATATCACGAATCTTGATAGCGGGCTTCCAACACCTTGAGTTCTTCTATAAAATGTCTGTCATTGCAAAGTCTGGGAACTTTGTGTTGACCCCCTAATTTATTGTGTACCTTTAACCATTCGTAGAACAAGCCACTTTTAACAGCCCTTATGATAGGCGGATTAAGTGTCATATTCTTATATCTTTTAGCCTCATAATCAGAATTCAATAATTTTAAAGAGTCGTCTAGTGTATTTTTAAAAACGTCAAAATCTTTTGGAGATTTTCTAAATTCGATCATCCATTCATGGCTTCCTTGCTTTTTATCAGACATAAATACAGGGGCAACTGTATAATCAACTATTTCAGCTTCCGTTTTTAAACTTGCTTCTTTAAGAGCCTCCTCAGCATTTTCTACCATCAATTCTTCACCAAACACATTGATAAAATGTTTTGTTCTCCCTGTTATTTTTATGCGATAAGGATCCAGTGAAGTAAATTTTATAGTATCACCAATCAAATACCTCCACAATCCGGAATTTGTAGAAATTACCAATGCGTAATTCTTGTTCAATTCAACTTTTTCCAAAGGAATGGCTGTAGAATCTTCATCTTTGAATTCTTCCATGGGAATAAATTCATAAAAAATTCCATAATCGAGCATCAAAAGTAATTCGCTGCTATCATTTAAATCTTGTATGGCAAAAAAACCTTCAGACGCATTATAAATTTCGTAATATTTAAAATGATCGCTGGGTATGAGTTTTTTGTATTGTTCCCGATAAGGGTTAAAGCTTACCCCTCCATGAAAATATACTTCCAGATTCGGCCAGACCTCAAGAATATTTGATTTTCCCGTTTTCTCTAACACCCTGTTCAGAAGCACAAGCATCCACGAAGGTACTCCGGCCAAACTCGTGATATCTTCGTTGATTGTTTCATTGATGATGGCTTCCATTTTTGCCTCCCATTCTCCCATTAAGGCAGTTTTCTGGCTTGGTGTACTGCTAAAATCTGCCCAAAAAGGTAAATTTTCTATAATAATGGCTGACAAATCTCCAAAATAAGTATCACTGTTCTCGTATAATGCACTGCTTCCTCCCAACCTTAAACTTTTTCCATTGAACAATTCAGTATCCTCATTGTTATTGATGTACATACAGAGCATGTCTTTCCCCGCCTTTAAATGACAATCCTCTAAGGCTTCATTGCTCACGGGAATAAACTTGCTTTTAGCATTTGTTGTTCCACTTGATTTTGCAAACCACTGAATTTTTGTAGGCCAAAAAATATTGTTCTCCCCTTTTCGAGCTCTGTCTATCATGGGCTCTATCGATTCATATTTTCTAATGGGAACCCTTTGTGAAAAAGATTCATAGCTTTTGATAGAATGAAAATCATAGGCCTTGCCCAACTCGGTGTTTTTGGCAGAAGAAAGCAAATTATATAAAACCTCTCCTTGCGTGTCTATCGGGAACTTGATAAACATATCCATTTGGTATTTGCGTTTTTTCAAAATCCAGGAAAGAACAGTATTAAATAATGGAATTTGCATGGGGAATAAACCTATTTTTTGTTTTATCTTAGCCCTAAAATAAGGCAAAATATTTGTCTTATTCAAATTTTTAAACAGCTCAAATTAATTTATTTTATGGCCAAGGTTGGAATTATCATGGGAAGTGATTCAGATCTTCCAATAATGCGCGAAGCAATAGAAATTCTAGAAGGTTTTGATATTGAAACTGAAGTAGATATCGTTTCAGCCCACAGAACTCCTGAAAAACTTTTTGATTATGCAACTAATGCCCATAAAAGAGGAATTAATGTGATCATTGCAGGTGCCGGTGGGGCAGCACATTTACCCGGCATGGTAGCATCTATGAGTCCGTTGCCGGTTATCGGTGTACCGGTAAAATCCAGAAACTCTATTGATGGTTGGGATTCGGTTCTTTCTATCTTACAAATGCCGGGAGGAGTACCGGTCGCCACAGTGGCCTTGGATGGTGCAAAGAATGCCGGAATTCTGGCGGCTCAAATCGTTGGCTCATCCGATAAATGCGTACTCGACAAAGTTATTTTTTACAAAGAAAGCTTAAAAAGTAAAGTGCTTGAGGCATCCGCCAAACTAAAAAAATAAAACACCTTACTATTTTCTAATTTTTTGACTACCTCAAATATTCCTTGTTTTATGGAAAATCCTTTATTATTGGAGTTCTCTGGTTTATTAGGAACAGCTCCCTTTTCAAAAATCAAAAATGAGCATTTTAAACCTGCTTTTGACAAAGCCATCGAAATGGCCAAAGCGGAAATTGACGATATTATATTAAATACGGAAGAGCCCAATTTTAAAAACACCATTGAGGCACTGGATTTTTCAGGCGAAAAACTGGATCGGATCTCGAGTATTTTTTTCAATTTAAATTCGGCCGAAACCAACGATGAAATTCAAAGAATTGCACAAGAGGTATCTCCCCTGCTTTCTGATTTTTCTAATGATATCCGACTTAATAAAGCCCTTTTTGCCAAAGTAAAAAGCGTGTTTGAAAATCAGGATACATCCCAATTGTCAACAGAGCAAAAAACTTTGCTCGAAAAAAAGTACAAAGGATTTACCCGTAATGGTGCCAATCTAGCTGAAGCTGATCAAAAAAAATTAAGAGAAATCGATAAGAAATTAGCCCAACTCTCTTTAAAATTTGGTGAAAATGTATTGGCAGAAAATAATGCCTATGAATTACTGATTACAGATCAAGAAAAATTAAAGGGTTTACCTGATGGCGCTGTGGAAGCGGCAAAAATTTTGGCCGAAGAAAAGAGTAAAGAAGGATGGATCTTTACCCTAGATATACCGAGCTATCTGCCCTTTATGACCTATGCAGAGAATCGAACTTTGAGAGAAATCTTGGCCAAAGAATACGGAAAAAGAGGTTTTCAGCAAAATGAAACCGACAATCAACAGATCGTGTTAGATATCGTAAATTTAAGAAATGAGCGTGCAAACTTATTGGGATACCCTACGCATGCTCATTTTGTTCTGGAAGAAAGAATGGCTGAGAAACCCCAAAAGGTTATAGATTTTTTAGAAGACCTCTTACGAAAAGCCAAACCGGCCGCGCAAAAAGAATTTGAACAGCTCAAAGAACTGGCCAAAAAAGATCAAATTGAAATTTTGCAAAAATGGGATGGATCTTTCTACAGCGAAAAATTAAAGAAACAACTATTCGACCTGGATGAAGAACAACTAAAACCCTATTTTAAACTGGAAAATGTAATTCAAGGTGTTTTCGACATATCAAATAAGTTATATAACTTAAAATTTGAAGAAGTTCAGGATATTGATACATACCATGAGGATGTCAAAACCTATCTGGTTAAAAAAAATGAGGAGGTCATTTCCGTTCTTTACGCAGATTTTTTTCCTAGAAAAGGTAAAAGAAATGGCGCTTGGATGACTTCCTATAAAAATCAGTGGAAAAAAGACGGAGTCAATTCGAGACCACATATTTCCATCGTATGTAACTTTACCAAACCGACAAAAACGAAGCCTTCCCTCCTTACTTTTAACGAAGTAACCACTCTTTTTCATGAGTTTGGTCATGCCCTACACGGCATGCTGGCCAATACTACTTACCCTAGTCTTTCCGGAACAAGTGTTTATTGGGATTTTGTAGAATTGCCTTCCCAAGTTTTTGAAAATTGGTGTTATGAGGAGGATGCGCTCAAACTCTTTGCTAAACATTATGAAACAGGCGAGTTAATTCCTTTTGAACTCATTGAAAAAATCAAGAAATCCTCTAACTTTTTAGAAGGACTGGCAACCGTAAGACAAATAAGTTTCGGACTTTTAGATATGGCTTGGCACGCTAAAGATGTGTCTAGTATTAAAGATGTTAAATCTTATGAAGAGTTATCTTTTGAACAGACCAAATTCTATCCTGATGTACCCGAAAATTGTATGAGCACCGCTTTTTCACATATTTTTCAAGGTGGATATTCGTCGGGTTATTACAGTTATAAATGGGCCGAGGTTTTAGATGCAGATGCTTTTGAAGCCTTTAAAGAGAAAGGAATCTTCGATAGAGAAACTGCCCAAAAATTTGAAAAATTTGTACTGAGTCAAGGAGGTACTGATAAACCCATGATACTCTACAAAAAATTCAGAGGAAAGGAACCTGATGCCGGCGCCTTGCTAAAAAGAGCCGGATTACTCCAGAACTAAGCCAAATTATTAGATTTAATAACTATTTTTGCAATCGAATAAAAAAATTCACAAATGAAATTATACGATGTTGTTGTTATAGGTTCCGGACCCGGAGGTTATGTTGCGGCTATTAGATGTGCTCAATTGGGTTTAAAAACGGCTATTATTGAAAAATATCCAACCATGGGTGGAACCTGCTTAAACGTAGGTTGTATTCCATCCAAAGCACTGCTGGACTCCTCCCACCATTATTACGATGCTCTCCATCATTTTGAAAAACATGGTATCCAAGCCAAAGACGTCAAAGTTAATTTCAAACAAATGATCGATCGCAAAAGTGAGGTTGTTGCCCAAACATCGGGTGGTATCAATTTTTTGATGGATAAAAACAAGATCGACACATTTCAGGGCGTAGGTTCTTTTAAAGATGCCAATCATATCCAGATTAAAAAAGAAAACAACGAGACTGAAACAATTGAGGCAAAACATACCATTATCGCTACCGGATCAAAACCGGGAAGTCTGCCATTTATAAAAATTGACAAAAAAAGAATCATTACGTCCACCGAAGCTTTGAGCTTGTCTGAAATCCCAAAACATCTTCTCGTTATCGGCGGCGGTGTAATTGGCCTTGAGCTTGGACAAGTGTACAAACGATTAGGTGCAGAGGTTTCTGTGATAGAATACATGCCTTCGATCATTCCAACCATGGACAGTGCGCTTTCTAAAGAATTACAAAAATCTTTGAAAAAGCAAGGAATGAAGTTCTTTACAGATCATAAGGTATCTTCTGTAAAAGTTTCTGGCAACGAAGTAACTGTCACTGCAAATGACAAAAAAGGAAATCCGGTAGAATTCAAAGGAGATTACTGTTTGGTAGCTGTAGGAAGAAAGGCTTACACGGAGGGGCTTGGATTGGAAAATGTAGGCATACAAGTAAATGAGCGAGGACAAATTGAGACAAATAAGCATCTACAAACCAATATTCCGAATATTTATGCCATTGGCGATGTCGTAAAAGGTGCTATGTTGGCACACAAAGCAGAAGAGGAAGGAACAATGGCGGCAGAAATTATCGCCGGTCAGAAACCACATATAGATTATAATTTAATTCCCGGAGTTGTATACACCTGGCCTGAAGTTGCAGGAGTGGGCAAAACAGAGGAAGAATTGAAAGCGGAAGGTGTTCATTATAAATCGGGCTCCTTTCCGATGCGTGCATTGGGAAGAGCAAGAGCGAGTATGGATATTGATGGACTGGTAAAAGTTTTGGCTGACGCAAAAACAGATGAGATCTTAGGTGTGCATATGATTGGTGCAAGAGCGGCAGACATGATTGCGGAAGCGGTTGTCGCCATGGAATTTAGAGCTTCAAGTGAAGATGTGGCCCGAATGTCACACGCTCACCCTACTTATACTGAAGCTATTAAAGAAGCATGTCTGGCTGTAGAGAACAGGTCTATTCACAGTTAGTAAACTAATACTTAACATAAAAATGGTTATTGAAAGAATTTAAGTATTTTTCGATAACCATTTATTTTTTCAATACTTTGAGAATCCAGAAAGATTTCAACGCTAATTCTATTGCAGACCTTAAATTGAATTTACTCAATTGGGCTCAGGATGAGAACGTTTTCCTTTGGTGTGATTCGAATACGCATTTGGGCAATCAAACTTATGAGACCTATGATGCAGTTTTGGCTTTAGGTGTGAAAAATGAATTGCGTTGCACTTATAAGAATGCTTTTGAAAAACTCAAAAAATTCAGAAAAGAAACAAATGATTACATTTTCGGATACTTGAGTTATGATCTAAAAAATGACATTGAAGAACTTTCATCCCAAAATTTTGATGGTTTAGGATTTGATGACCTTTATTTTTTTCAACCGGAAAAAATCATATTTCTTCAACAAGGTAAACTGACATTTTCTTATCTGGAAGAATTTACGAACGAAATTGAAAAGGACTGGTTCGACATACAAAACAGCAGCTATAAAAGAATTCACCCCAATACGGAAATTGAAATAAAGCAGAGAGTTTCCCGTGCGTCTTACAATGAAAAATTAGAAAAGATACTTGCCCATATTCACCGTGGAGATATTTATGAAGTCAATTTTTGTCAGGAATTCTTTGCCGATAAAAGTGTGATCCATCCTTTGGTGGTTTACCAAAAACTCAATGCGATATCTACACCCCCCTTTGCTACTTTTTTACGTATCAATGATAAATATTTACTCTCAGCTTCACCCGAGCGCTTTGTCAAAAAAGTTAGATCCAAAGTTATTTCACAGCCCATGAAAGGTACGGCGAGAAGATCTTCGGACCTGGAAGAAGATAAAAAAATTAAGGAGGAATTGGCCAAGGATCCAAAAGAAAGATCTGAAAATATAATGATTGTTGACCTGGTGCGGAATGATCTGTCAAAAACAGCGATTAAAGGTAGCGTTAAAGTTGAGGAACTGTGTAAAGTCTATTCTTTTCAGCAGGTCCACCAACTAATTTCTACGGTAGTATCAGAGGTTCATGAAGAAATAGATGTGATCGACATTCTTATTTCCCTTTTTCCAATGGGAAGTATGACTGGAGCTCCTAAAATTTCGGCTATGGAAATAATTGAAGAACTCGAAGAAACCAAAAGAGGCTTATACTCAGGCGCTGTGGGCTATTTTAGTCCTGAAAACGATTTTGATTTTAATGTAGTGATTCGAAGTATTTTGTACAATTCATCCAAAAAATATGTATCTTTTTCTGTCGGCGGAGCCATTACATCTCAATCACAAATCAATAATGAATATAGAGAATGTATGGTAAAAGCTGAAGCAATGAAAAAAGCTTTAATCAACCAATAAATGTGTGTTTCTAATCATGACTGAATAAATGGATAAATTTTAAAGTTAAAGCTTGTATTAACTCTATTGATAATGAAAGCGAGCTGAACAGAAATTCTTTACATCAATATCAGGCAATTAATAGATCCATTGAATTCTCATTTGTATCGAATTGGTAATACCCACCACATCGTCTTTTTTAAGGTTACCAATACCATAAATAATTCCTGTTTTCCAATATTGTGTAGCCCACCAATTTAAACCAATATCCCAACGATACAACAACCCACCATCAATATTAGAATTTGTAAGATCGACCTGTCCGAATCTCCCAACCAATTCAAGTGCACCATACTTCCCATCAGGCATTATTCTTCTGGCATAAGCCGACCTTTTATCATACGGCCTGGGATCTCCGCTCAACACATAACTACCGGTAACATAGTATCCCTTAAATTGCTCATATCCCGATTTTGTATCTACCCATGAGTGAACATACTCCAAAAGCACTGAGAAATTCTCCAGACTCCATAACTGTTCAAAATTCAAATTAAATTGAGAATCAGCTTCAATATTACCGGTATCTACAAAGTTAGACGTGATATTCGATTCATTTTTACCCTTTAATCTTATCACGCCATCTTGAGCTTCTACATACCTTATTCCAAGACCCATATGAACATACTGAGCACCATCCTGATACCACTTAGGTAAACCTGTAATTCTGGCAGTAAAAGTATTGGCAGACTCAGAAAAACTATAGTCATTATCCATCCAACTATTGAACCAACCGGCAGCAATTGTTGCACGATCGTTCAGAAAAAAATGCTTGTAGATCATTCCAATATTTCTACTTCTAAAAAATGGGCTCATTAATCTTTCCATATGAGGTAAATTCGCCGCATCCCCTACCATTTCATAAATAAAGGTCTCCTTTAATTTCCCCAAATAAATTTCATTTTTATCTCCTACCGGAATGACGAATCGAAAATCAGTAAGTCCAAATGAATCACTTCCATCTGGTCTGTCTTTACCTTTATATTCGACACTAATCAAATATTGCCATGGATTCTTAAAATTAATTTTCCCCTTGAACATCATACGAGCACTGCGGATATCGAAACGACTATCCTGTTCGCCAACCTGATCTATATTATCATCATCTTGAATGATATAATTATAATCGAGTATAGGAGCAAAACCCAATTTTAATGACAGTAATTTAAAGCGCCGATCAGACCAGCGCATGTTCTTTTCCGTTACATCCGGTATAAAATAGGTCTTGGTAGAATCCGGCAATACCTGCGTTTGGGATTCATCAACAAGGCTTGTAAATTGCGCGTGAACTTTAGGGATGGAAAAGCAAAAAATGATCAAGGCATAACAAAAAATGTACCCTAATCTCAAAGAGAGGTGTTTCATAATGTCTTGGTTAGTTGATTAGAACTAAATTACATTTTTTTTAAATGCAATGTTTAAATATCAACTCAATCCAAGTATTTTATATGGCAATAGCCGATTTCATTTTTTCCCGGATCCTGTCTAATGCAAGATTCCCAACACTTCCTATATGTGTGTGTTTGATTTTCCGATTTGGTTTAAATCCACCTTTTTCAATTTTCTGACCTATAATTTTATAGGCATCTCTAAAAGGAGTTCCATTTTGAACCAACTCATTCACCTCCTCTACACTAAACAAATAATCGTACATCTCGGCTTCAACTATATCCTTTTTGACCTTTATTTCCTTCAACGAAAAAGTGAACATTTCCAAACAAGCTTTGATATTTTGCAAGGCCGGCATTAAACCCTCTTTAAGCAATTGAAAATCCCTGTGGTAACCACTTGGAAGGTTATTGGTAACAAGGGTTAATTCATAGGGCAGAGCCTGTATTTTATTGCATTTTCCCCTGATCAATTCGAATACATCAGGATTCTTTTTATGTGGCATGATACTCGAGCCTGTAGTCAATTCATCCGGAAATGAAACAAAACCAAAATTCTGACTCATGTATAAACAGATATCATAGGCAAACTTAGACATGGTTCCTGCCAAAGAACTGATGGCAAAAGAAACTGTTTTTTCTGCTTTACCTCTGCTCATTTGGGCGGCAACAGCATTATACTTTAAAGTATCAAATCCCAAGGTTCTGGTGGTTGATTCCCTGTCTATTGGAAAAGAACTGCCATAGCCCGCAGCTGAACCCAAAGGATTTTGATTAACCACTTTATAAGCGGCATTTAACATATATATATCATCGATCAAACTTTCTGCATAGGCTGAAAACCACATGCCAAAAGAGGAAGGCATTGCCACCTGAAAATGGGTATAGCCCGGTAATAAAATATCTTTATATTGATCAGCCAATGAAATCAAAAGATCGAAAAAAACCTGAACCAAGTTCTTAATTTCCGTGATCTCATCTCTTAAATATAGATGCATGTCAACCAAAACCTGATCATTCCTTGATCTTGCTGTATGTATTTTTTTTCCGGTATCTCCAAGTTTCTCTGTGAGAAGAAATTCTACCTTAGAATGAACATCCTCGAAAGCGTCTTCAATTAAAAATGATCCTTTTTCAATGCTTTTCAAAATTTCTGAGAGTTCACCCTCGATTGCCATCATCTCACTTTGACTCAACAAGCCAATTTCATGCAGCATTTTACTATGGGCCAAAGAACCGATCACATCATATTTTGCCAAGACCAAATCTAATTCTCTGTCGTTACCAACAGTAAATAAATCAATTTTTTTATCTGTACTAAATCCTTTTTCCCAGAGTTTCATGGTTTCCTTTTTTTCTATAAGATTTCTTCTAATAATTGTATATATAAACTTATTCCCTCCTCTATTTCCTTTAAATAAATAAACTCATCTGCGGTATGAGATCGCAAGGAATCTCCCGGACCTAGTTTTAAAGAATAACAAGTCAAGTTAGACTGATCCGACAAGGTTGGCGATCCATAGGTTTCTCTTCCTAACCTGATCCCGGCCTGAACAATGGGGTGCTCTTTTGGAATAAAAGATGAATTTAACCTTAAAGAACGCTCCTTAACATCAACTTTGACGGCACTTTTTACTTTTTCGAGCACTTCAAGATTACTGTATTTATCATTTACCCGAATATCTACTACGAAATGACATGTAGAGGGCACAACGTTGTGTTGATCACCTGCCTCTATTTGTGTGACGGTCATTTTTACTTCGCCCAAGGTTTCTGAAATTTCAGGAAAATGATATGCTTTAAACCATGCGATGGCCTCCAGTGCATGGTAGATCGAATTATCTCCTTTACTATGTGCTGCGTGCCCGGGTGTTCCATGGGCATAACAATCAAGCACGAGCAGTCCTTTTTCGGCAATTGCCAAATTGAATGAAGTGGGTTCACCTACAATGGCAAAATCGATTTCGGGTAAATCAGGTAAAACACTCCGAATGCCATTTTCTCCAGAGCTCTCTTCTTCTGCCGAAGCTACTAATACGAGATTATAACTTAGCTTCTTTTTCTCATTAAAAAACAAAAATGTGGCGATGAGGCTCACTAAGCAACCCCCGGCATCATTACTTCCCAAACCATACAATTTGCCATCTACAATTTCCGGATGAAAAGGGTCTTTCTGGTAACCTTTATTTGGTCTGACCGTATCATGATGAGAATTCAGTAAAATAGTTGGTTTTGAACCATCAAAATGTTTGTTCTTTACCCAAATATTATTGCCTTTTCGGTGAACATGCTCACAATAATTGGATAAATAGTTAAACAGTATTTCCGAAGTAAACTGTTCCTCACCCGAGAAAGATTGAGTTGCAATTAACTTTTGCAATAACGCGATGCTTTCATTGTACAGTTTCTCTTTCATAAGCACAGCCTTGTATATTTTTGTTGGGTTTGGTAGAAAACATTCGGACTCCCAATGATCACTTCTTCAACACCCTTCTCAAGTGCAGCAAAACAATTTTGCAGTTTGGGTAACATCCCGGCTACAACAATTCCATTATTTTTAAGTTCTTCAAAATAGGAGAGGTTGATTCTTTCAATAACGGAATCCTCATCATTCACATCTTCCAAAACGCCATTTTTCTCGAAACAATACACCAATTCTACCTTATATTTTTCTGACATGGCTACTGCCAGTTCACTGGCTATGGTATCTGCATTCGTATTTAATAATTGACCTTCGGCATCGTGTGTAATTGCACAAAAAACAGGTGTCAAATCGCTGTTCAATAAGTTCGAAATTGTTTTGACCCCAATCTGATCGATATCACCCGCAAAACCGTAATCAATCTCCTCCACTATTCTCTTATGCGCAATGATTGTATTGCCATCAGCTCCGCTCAATCCTATCGCATTACAATGGTTCTTTTGTAAACCACTAACTATATTTTTATTGAGTAAACCCGCATAAACCATGGTAACAATTTCCAAAGTAGCCGGGTCGGTAATTCTCCTGCCATTCACCATTTTAGGTTCTAATCCTAAATCCTTTGCCATTTCAGAGGCCCTTTTTCCCCCTCCATGAACTAGAATTTTTCTCGAAGGAATTTTCGCGAAATGGAACAGAAATTTTGATAAGGCTGCAGGATCATTGATCACATTCCCCCCTATTTTTAAGATTTTTAAACTTTCTTTCATATCTCCGATTTCATTCCTTCCAGGATCTTTTTTAAAACCAATTGAGCTGAGTAAGTCCTATTGTTAGCCTGATGGATCACAATAGACTGATCGCTGTCTAAAACCTCATCGGCTACAACCACATTTCTTCGAACCGGTAAACAATGCATGAATTTTGCCTTGTTCGTCTTGCTCATCTGTTTATTTGAGATGGTCCAGCTTGGGTCCTGATTCAATACTTTTCCGTAATCTTTAAAAGAACTCCAGTTTTTCACGTAAACAAAATCCGCATTTTCAAAGGCTTTTAATTGATCCCTTTCAATTTTGGAGCCTTGAGTAATCTCAGGATCTAACTCGTATCCCTCAGGGTGAGTGATCACAAAATCGACATTACTTTTTTGCATCATTTGCACAAATGAATTGGCAACCGCATGTGGCAATGCCCGGGGATGTGGCGCCCAGCTCAATACAACTTTTGGTCTTTCTTTTGTTTTATATTCCTCTATGGTAATGGCATCGGCCAAAGCCTGTAAAGGGTGCCCAATTGAGCTTTCCATGTTTACAATGGGAACGGAAGCATATTTTTTAAACCCATTCAAAACTTCTTCAGCCTTGTCCTTTTCCTTGTCCGTTAAAGTGGGGAAAGCCCTAATTGCAATGATATCACAGTATTGAGATATCACCTGGGCAGCTTCCTTGATATGTTCAGATTTTCCCTGATTCATGATAACTCCCTCTTCAAACTCTAAGGCCCATCCTTCATTGTTAAAATTCATAACCATACTTTCCATCCCTAAATTCATGGCTGCCTTTTGCGTACTCAAACGGGTTCTCAAACTATTGTTAAAGAACAGCAAGCCCAATGTTTTTCCCGCTCCAATTTCTTTTTGAATTGGTTGGCTCTTTATCTCTAAGGCTTCTTTCACCCAAACCTCGGGCGAGTTGATATCATTTACTGACAAATAATGCTTCATTTTCTCCCAATTTTGGTAAATGGAATTGTGTTGTCAAAGGCATTTAAAATAAAATTATCCTTCAAACCATTTACGATCCATGTTTCTATTTCGTGCTTGTACAAAATTTCAGCAGCATCAATTTTAGATTGCATTCCTCCTGTACCATGACTTGATCTTCCTACCATCACCTCATTTCTTAAATCAGCGATACTTTCTACCCTATCAATGGTAACTCTTTCACCACATTCTATAGATTCTTTGGTATATATCCCATCTGTATTAGTGGCGATGATAACAAGATCCACCCCCAATAAGCTTCCGGTCAAGGCAGCCAATTTATCATTGTCGCCAAATTGAATTTCTTCAGTAGCAACCGTATCATTTTCATTAATGATGGGAATATACCCGTTTTGTACCAATACATTCAGTGTATTATAGATATTTTCTCTGGAAGTTTCTCTTTCAAAATCCGGATAAGACAATAAACATTGGGAAGTTAAAAGCCCTAATTCCCTGAAATTCTCTTGAAAAATACGCATCAAATGGGGCTGTCCGATGGCCGCTAAAGCTTGTTTCACTGTTATTGCCTTTCCATTACTTTCCAATTTTACAAATTGTTTGGCTACAGCGATAGCCCCTGAGCTCACGATGACAAACTCACAGCTGTCTTTTAACCGGAAAATTTGACGAGCTATATCTTCAATTTTTCCTCTTGAGATTTGATCGGTTTCACGGGTTAACGTGTTCGTGCCTATCTTGAGCAAAACTCTTTTTTTATCTGATCTGACCTTCTCCATATACATACCATTTGTTCGTCACCAAATGTTCCAATCCTATAGGGCCTCTTTGGTGTAATTTATCTGTGCTAATGGCCAATTCTCCACCAAGACCAAATTGAAACCCGTCTGTAAACCTTGTAGAAGCATTTTGATAAACCGCCGCTGCATCGACTTCCTCCATAAATTCTTTCGCCATTTTATCATTCTTCGTCAAAATACATGCCGAGTGTCCACCCCCAAATTGGTTGATGCTGTCCATCGCTTCTTGCATCCCCTCAACCTGACCAATAACGATTTTATAGTCTAAGAACTCTTCGTACCATATTTGGTCATTCTCAATCTTCTCTATTCCGTTATGTGCAGAACAGGCCGCATCACCTAAAATTTGCACATCAAATGTCTTAAGTTTTGCGATCAATTTTTGAACAAAATCATCAAAATTTGGCAATTGTTTATCGATCAAAACTTTATCTAATGCATTGCAAGCAGATATTTTAGTGACTTTTGCATTGACGATGATTTCAAGTGATTTTTCCTGATCTGCAGAAGATTCAACATAAACGAAATTATTTCCACGGCCGCTGACGATCACAGGACAAGTGGCATTTGTTTTGACAAATTGAATCAATTTTTCACCTCCTCTAGGTATGATCAAATCAATTTTTTGGTTCGGATTTCTTAAAAAATCCTGTGTTTCTTGTCTGTTAAAATCCAAATATTCAACCCAATTTTCATCGATTGAATTTAATTTCAAAGATTCCTGCCAAAGTTGTACTATGGTTTTATTAGAATGAAAAGATTCCTTTCCACCCTTGAGTAAAATTTTATTGCCCGACTTAAACGCAATACCTGCAGCCTCTATAGTCACATCTGGTCTAGATTCGTAAATAATTAAAATCGTTCCAAATGGAGCAGTGCGATTCTCTATTTTTAAGCCGTTTTCATGCACAAAAGAAAAGCGCTCTTTGCCCAACGGATCTTCTTGCCTTGCCAACTGTTCTAAAGATCGTATCATACCGTCAATTTTTTCATCGTCAACCTTTAAACGATCGTACATGGCGAGATCCGATTCATCAAAACTTTTTAGGTCCTTTTGATTTGCAACAATAATCTCTGTTCTGCTTATTTGCAAAAGCTCAGCCATTTTTTTCAAAACAGAATTCCTTTGATTTATGCTTAATGTCCTATTCATCTTTTAATTCAAAACCCTTTTAAGCGACACGATAAAATTATCTAGTTGTGTTGTGGAAATAGTTAAGGGCGGTAATATTCTCAAAAGCTTTTTATTGGATGCACCACCTGTAAAGATGTGTTCTCCCAGGATGAGATTTTTTCTCAATTCAGCCACATCAAAATCAAATTCCAAACCCAGCATCAGACCCTTTCCCTTTATTTTTTTTACTTGAGGAATTTCTTTTACCTTTTCAACAAAATCCTTAGAAACCGAATTGACATTTGAGATGAGGTCATCTCGTTGGATCACATCCAAAACAGCCAAAGCCGCTGAACAAGCTAAATGATTGCCGCCAAAAGTTGTCCCCAACAAACCATAAGTCGCTTTAAATTTTGGTGAGATCAAAACACCTCCTATGGGAAAGCCGTTTCCCATTCCCTTCGCCGTGGTGATGAGATCAGGCAATATACCGTGATATTGAAAAGCAAAAAACTTTCCGCTTCTTCCATAACCTGATTGGATCTCATCGGCAATTAAGATCACCTCATACTTTTTACAAAGTCTTTCCAAGTCCCTGAAAAAAGAAGTAGTTCCTTCATCTAATCCGCCAACACCTTGAATTCCCTCAATGATAATCGCGCAAACATCATTTTTGGAAAGCTCCTTCTCCACTAGATCAATTTCATTCAAGGGTAAAAATGTACATACTTGTTGCTGATTGATCGGTGCATTTATTTTTATGTTATCTGTAACGGCTACAGCCGCTGAAGTTCTGCCGTGAAAAGCATTGTCAAAGGCAATCACACGTTTTTTCCCTGTGTAAAATGAAGCTAATTTTAACGCATTTTCATTTGACTCGGCTCCGGAATTACATAAAAACAAGGTATAATTGTCAAATCCTGATAACTTTCCAAGTTTTTTTGCCAGCGCCATCTGAATTGGGTTGATGATCGAATTGGAATAGAACCCAATCTTCTTCAGTTGTTCTGTCAATGCTTTTACGTAGTCCTCTTGGGTATGACCAATCGAGATAACGCCATGACCTCCATATAGATCGAGGTATTTTGTCCCCTTTTCATCATAAACATAACAGCCTTTGGCAGAGACAGGAGTAATTGGATAAACCGGATAAACGTCAAATAAGTCCATGCTTTTTAAATTTCATTAATTTTTTCAAATGAAGCAACAAGTCCTCGAATGAGGGATGAACTCAAACCCTGGTGCTCCATTTCATTCAGACCCTCAATGGTACATCCGCTTGGAGTTGTCACTTTGTCGATTTCTTCTTCAGGGTGACTTCTACTGTCAATTAATAAACTGGCCGCACCCAAACATGTTTGCATAGACAAGGCTAGTGCTTCATCACTATGAAATCCTAACTGAACTGCCCCTTGTGATGTTGCTCTGATCAACCGCATCCAAAAAGCTATACCGCTTGCACAGATAACCGTAGCTGCCTGCATCAGGTTCTCTTCAATGCACATCGTTTTTCCTAAGGCGTTAAAAATAGTCTTGGCGTATGCTACATTGCCCTTTCCTTCTTCGTTGGCAGAAATACAGGTCATAGATTGGCCTACTGAAATTGCTGTGTTGGGCATACATCTGATAATCGCTACATTGTTTCCTAAAACTGCTTCAATATCACTTATTTTTCTTCCGGTAACGACAGAAATAATGGTATGTCTTTTTGGATTGATCTCATCTTTGATCTCTTCCAAAACACCTTTTAATTGAGCCGGTTGTACGGCTATAATAATCACCTCAGAATACTTTACTAATCTTTTATTTTCGGTTGTGATCTTTACCACAGATAAATTACCGATATTCTCTAAAGATTTTGGATTTCTCTTAGACAAATACAACGATTTACATTTAATGTGTTGTTTTTCACTCAATATTCCAACTGCTACAGAATATCCTAAGTTACCCACCCCAATAATTCCTATTTTCATATGTATTGTTTAAAAATAATTTGCCTTTAATTGTAAACCTGTTTTTTCGTCAAGTCCAAAAATTAGATTCATGTTTTGAACCGCTTGTCCCGATGCCCCTTTTAAGAGGTTATCGATCACGCTTGTTATTAATAATTTACCTCTGAATACTTTTAAATGAAGCAAACATTTATTGGTATTGACCACTTGCTTTAAATGGATCTCTTCATCAGAAATAAAAGTAAAGGCCGAATCTCGATAAAAATCCTTGTACAAGAGCCTTGCCTCCTCAACTGATCCGTTATAGACAGTATAAGTGCTTGCAAAAATTCCCCTGCTAAAATTCCCTCTATTTGGAATAAAGTATACCTCATGGTCCATTCCTGCTTGTAATTGACCCAAACTCTGCTCGATTTCACCCAAATGCTGATGTGTAAATACTTTGTAGGATGAAAAATTATTATCGCGCCAGGTAAAATGCGTAGTCGGCGACAAGGAAGTCCCGGCACCTGTAGCTCCGGTAACGGCATTTACATGAATGTCATCGCAAATGAAACCCATCTTAGCCAATGGCAATAAAGCCAACTGTATGGCCGTAGCAAAGCAACCCGGATTAGCAATGTTGTCTGAGTTTTTTATAACATTTGAATTCAGCTCGGGCAAACCGTAAACAAATTTTCTTCCTTCAAAAATTGCATCTTTGGTCAACCTAAAATCATTACTCAGGTCGATGATTTTTGTGGTTTCAGAAAAGCGGTTTTCAAGTAAAAAAGTTTTAGAATGACCATGACCTAAACACAAAAACAAGACATCAACTTCCAAATTAATCCGATCCGTAAAATAAAGATCTGTCTCACCGAGCAGGTCCTGATGAATTTTCGACACAGGATTACCCGCGTTTGATGTACTGTAAATAAAATCGATCTTTACGTGGGGATGGTGGATTAATATCCTGATCAACTCTCCCGCTGTATAACCTGCTCCACCTACAATTCCAGCTCTAATTAACATATCAGCCTTTGTTTACATGATTAAATATCTTTCCTTGATTGGCAGTAATTTTTATAAAACCTTTTGCATCATCAGCCGTCCATCCTTCATTACTTTCACCATAACTGGCAAAAGATGAATTCATCAAATCGTGTTCAGATTCAATACCATTTAAGGTAAATCTGTACGGGTGCAGTGTTAAAAATACATCACCTGTCACATACCTTTGCGTATCTTCCAGAAAAACTTCAATATTTCGCATGACCTCGTCCAAATAATGACCCTCATGTAGCATCATTCCGTACCAATTCCCTAATTGTTCTTTCTGAAATTGTTGCCACTTGGTAAGGGTGTGCTTTTCCAATAGATGATGTGCTTTAATGATGATAAGTGACGCCGCTGCTTCAAATCCAACTCTCCCTTTTATACCTATGATGGTATCTCCCACATGAATATCCCTTCCTATCGCATAACCGGATGCTATTTTATTCAATTTTTCGATATTATTTACGGGTGTATCTTTTTCTCCATTAATAGAAACCAGCTCTCCCTTTTTAAAGCTTAAGGTGATGTTTTTCGGATCATGCTGAATAAGCTGACTCGGATAAGCTTCGTTTGGTAAAGCATCTTTAGATGTTAAAGTTTCTTGTCCACCAACACTTGTTCCCCATAAACCTCTGTTGATAGAATACTTGGCCTTTTCCCAAGAATAATCAATTCCGTTGGCCTGCAAGTAATCTATTTCTTCCTGTCTTGCCAATTTCTTATCTCTAATAGGCGTAATAATTTCAATTTCGGGTGCCAAAATTTGAAAAATCATATCAAACCTTACCTGATCATTTCCTGCCCCTGTACTTCCGTGAGCAATGTACTTAGCCCCAATTTTCTTGGCATATTCAACAATTTCAATGGCCTGTATAATCCTTTCGGCACTCACACTCAGCGGGTATGTGTTATTCTTTAATACATTTCCATAAATTAGGTATTTCACTACTTTTTCATAAAAAGTTTGAACAGCATCGAGCGACTTATAACTTGTCACACCTAATTTCAAAGCCTTATCCCTTATTTCGGAGATTTCTTCTTTACTAAAACCTCCGGTATTTACGCTTACGGCATGCACCTCAAAATTCTCTTCTTTTGACAAATACATGGCGCAATAAGAAGTATCTAATCCCCCACTATAGGCTAATACGAGTTTTTTCATTTTCTAATACTTTGAACAAAACAATGACTACAATTGTTCTGTTGGTTAATTTTCGGGTTTATTCTCTTTGGTTTGATTTTTCTTTAAAAACAGGCTTTGTTTAATGCGCTTTAAGCGACTCAAAACTTTTGAATCGAAATCATGTTCCTTTATGGCTTGTTTGTGCTTTGGATCATACAACATACCGGTACACAAACACATTTTTTGCTGTGTTCTTTGCAATACATCATAATTCCTGCATGTCTGACAACCTTTCCAAAACTCAGGATCATCTGTAAGTTCTGAAAAAGTAACAGGCTTATACCCTAAATCATAATTGATTTTCATGACGGCCAAACCTGTGGTGATCCCAAAAATCTTTGCTTCCGGGTACTTTTCTTTCGAATAATTAAAGATCTTGGTTTTGATCTTTTTCGCCAGCCCCATATTTCTGTAATCATGGTGTACAATTAATCCTGAATGTACCACATAGTTTTTATCGCTAAAAATTTCGATATAACAAAAACCGGCGAATTTTTCGCCGTCTAATGCGATGACCGCGTTTTGGTTTCTCATTTTTGTCGAAATGTATTCCGGTGTCCTTTTGGCAATTCCCGTTCCTCTTTCGGCAGCAGATTTTTCTATAGTTGCACAGATGATCTCTGCATATTTGATGTGTTTTTCGTTTGCAATGACAATTTCCATTAACTAATGTTTTAAGATGGGATAAATTAAAATCGAAATGCGGAGCTGGGCTCACCATACTCCAAAAATAACCCTCACCCTTACGGGCGCAAACGGTGGGTTTGAAAAATCACATCACTGCTTCCGAATGAAAAGTGAAAAAGATTTGAATTGATATCGTAAGTAAAAAATGGCATGTCGAAATTAAAATTGGAAATAAATAATGGATTAAATTAAGCCGGAAGAATGGTCTTAATTAGATGCGGCGATAGGGCACAACAATTGCCCTGGATATTGTAATATATATTTGATTTAATTTCACGAGGCAATATTACAATAATTATTAAAACCTAAAAAATAAATTTTCATAAAATTCAATAAAATGAAATAATTCTTATAAAGAATTCATTCAATTTATTTGTTTCTTAAAGTTTTCTTTAACAAAAAGCACAATTCTTTTAACTTCAACTATATCCGTATCTAAAATAGTACTGATGTCTTTCAGATTTAATTTACCCAAAACATAGAGATCAACAACATTAGAAGTTTGAATGGGAAGTTGTTTATACAAGTTCTCAAAGGTCTGTTTCACCGCTGAGGCTCTTAAATGGTTATTATCCTTCAATTCAAAAAGAGATAAAATATTCTGTTGAACATCCTCCGAATCCAATAATGAATGTCCTTCATCATTTTGATGGTAAGAAATATCATCCAATTCTTCATTCAGTATAAAATCAAAATCTCCATCTACGGTAAATTTTTCCTCCATCTGTTTCAATTCTTCCTCTAAAATCAATTTAGTGCTTATATTATGCTTATGCCATTTTTCCTTTTCAGCTAAATCGACAATTTTATGATAAGATTTTGCAAACATCAATATTTGCAGCGCATGTTGATCTATCTCTTCTCTAACCTGATCTTCGTACACATCTAAAATCACCTCATCAATAATTTCTGAGGGTTTGTACATGTTTTTGGGTAAAATACCATGATTTTCTAGAACACGTAACCTATTTTTTACATAGGGATATAGTCTATGCCCAACTGCCAAAGTTTTTTTTTCTAAACTTTTTTCTCTTTTTCCACCGTTTGTTATCTGATCTTTTTCCATGTCTAGAGATTTTTTGTTCCTCTTAAAATTACGAAATATTTCTTCATTTTTCACCCATTTAAAAAGAATTTACGACCGAGTTATAATAGATTTTCAACAAAATTTAAGTTGTTTTCTTCCTTTTAAATATATTTGACCCAAACTGCTTTGAATATGCTTGGTAAACCCTTTTCGTTTATACAAAATGGTGTCGAATTTTTTGGTAAAACATATTTTGCCGAAAAAGTAAAGGCAGTAGTTTTGATTGTCCATGGTTTAGGGGATCATTTGGGTCGATATGAAGAATTTGTAATTCCTGAACTGCTAAAAAATGATTTATCCGTTCTTGCCTATGATCAATTCGGTCATGGAAAAACAAAAGGAAAAAGAGGGCATAATCCCGGCTTCGAAAATGTGCTTTACAGTTTAGCCCTTATGGTAAAAAAAGCAGACTCACTTTTTACCCATAAGCCATTATTTTTATACGGACATAGCATGGGAGGAAATGTGGTACTCAACTATGCCCTTAAAACTCCCGAGGGCATTCGCGGTGTCATCTTGTCCAGTCCTTTTTTGCGATTGGCATTCACTCCGCCTGCCTGGAAATTAAGACTTGGAAAAATAGCCTTGAATTTATTTCCCTCATTGTCAATGAATAACGAGCTGGATGTCCATGCGCTCTCACATGACCCCTCTGTTATAAAAAAATATGTATCAGACCCATTGGTGCATCATAAAGTGAGCCCCAATTACTCTGTTCGTTTTATACAAAGCGGTCAATGGGCTATCGACAATATTGACCAATTAAAGGTGAACATACTGGTATTGCACGGAACAGAAGATAAATTGACCGACCATTTAGCTTCGGTGGAAATTTCAAAAATAAATCCTGAAAAAATAACATTGCAATTGTATCCGAATGGTTATCACGAACTGCATAATGAACCGATCAAGGATGTATTCTTAAAAGATATAATCGACTGGATAAATAAAAACCTTTAAATTTCTATGAAAAAAATTGTAGGACTCTTTCTGTTATTCGTGCTGAGTATCTCTTTTCCTGCTTTCTCTCAATATGCGCAAAGTTCTATTCCCCTCCAATTGAACTATGCAGACCAGATAGATCTGAAATGGTTGGCTCACCATTATCAATCTTCAAAGAAGTCTCAAGGAGAATTCGACCATATTAATCCTTTGATCAGTTCTGCAGAAATTAAAAAGAGAATGAACTTTTTAAATGAAAAAACGCCACTTCCCGTTGACTACAATCCAATCATAGAAAAAAATATTGAAGTTTTTTTATCTGAAGGATTGGAAACCTTGGAAAACATCAAAGATAGATCGACTTATTTTTTTCCCATTTTTGACAGCTATTTAGACCGGTATAATTTGCCTCTCGAACTGAAGTATGTCGCAGTGGTTGAATCTGCTTTAAATCCGGACGCACTGTCACAATCAGGCGCCAAAGGAATTTGGCAGTTTATGTTGGGAACCGCAAGACTTTATGACCTGAAGGTGGATTCATATGTAGACGAAAGAAAAGATATTTTCGCCGCATCAAATGCCGCATGTGAATACCTGAAAGTTTTATACAATATGTTTGGCGATTGGAATTTGGCGATAGCAGCGTATAATTGCGGACCCGGGAATGTGACAAAAGCCATCCGAAGAGCTGCCGGCAAAAAAAATTATTGGCAAATAAGGCCCTTTTTACCCAGAGAAACTCAAGAATATGTTCCGGCTTTTTATGCCACACTCTATGTTTTTGAACAAGCGGAACTCTTTTTAAATTCTGATCATCACAATAACATCTCTTTTTTTGAAACGGATACAATTCACGTAAAAAAGCAGCTCAATTTAACCGAAATTGAAAAATACTTAGAAGTTGAAAACCAATTACTTTCTAGATTAAATCCTAAATACACAAAAGATATTATACCTAAGAACGAATATCTTACCTTACCTAAAAGCGCTATCCCGGCATATTTAAAAATGGAATCGAATCAAATCGTACCCGAACCCTCTGATCAATTTGCAAAAAAAGTTGAATTTCAAGCCATTGCTACAGAAACGAAACAGGCAGCAATAAGTGAAAGAACGGCTTCTAATTCTTCGTCAAATCCTGATATCAAAATTGAGACCTATATAGTCAAGGAAGGAGATTCACTCTTTAAAATATCTAGATTGTATCCGAATGTGAGCATTAATCAACTTCGTACCTGGAACAATATTTGGGGTATGAATTACGTTAAACCTGGGACTAAATTGCTTATTTACAAAAGTTAAGTTTGTTTATAACAATTTATGTAGTCCATTAACTTTAACAAAATTTTTTCAATTTTAAATGTAATTTTATCCGGTTGATTCCATAGAAATATTAGTTCGGCCTATTTTCAACTAAATTATTTATTTTATTAAAAACTTTAACAATGCGTAAAATTTCTGCCCTGATTTTTTTTCTTTCTACCGTACTTGGATTTGCTCAAAGCATCGACCTGGAAAAGGATTCCACAAAACGAGTATTGGCAGACATGCTCAAACGGGAATTGATGATGTCCAGTATTGACACCATTCATACGGATTCTTTAGAAGCCCTTGAAAAAAATGTGGTAGTGATTGATTATCCTATCGCTTCAGACATTGATAAAAAATGGCTGGCTGCATGGAACAATAATTTCCTAAGTGATTTACCTGATCTTCCCATAGATATAGACAGTTCAAATGTGGTAATTGAAGATCTCCCAACAGAATTGCTCAAAGAAAGGCTGAACACTTTGAATAGTAAAACTCCATTTAATGTGGAATACAATGCCTCACTTGAAAAAGTGATTAAGCATTATTTAAAAAACAGAAAACAAACGCTTGCTAATTTAATGGGAAGAGCTAAATATTATTTCCCCATATTTGAAGAACACTTGGACAAGTACAATATTCCATTAGAAATCAAATATTTGGCTATCGTTGAATCTGCTTTAAAACCAACGATAAAATCGAGAGTTGGGGCTACAGGTCTTTGGCAATTTATGTACAGTACCGGGAAACTGTACAAACTGGATGTGAGTTCTTATGTAGATGAAAGAAACGACCCGATTAAGTCGACCGAAGCAGCCTGCAAATATTTAAGTAATCTGTATTCCATATTTGGCGATTGGGATCTGGCTCTGGCCGCTTATAATTCAGGTCCCGGAAATGTGACCAAAGCAATCAGACGTTCGGGTGGTAAAACAAATTATTGGAATATCAGACCCTATCTCCCGAGAGAAACCGCGGGCTATTTACCGGCTTTCTATGCTACTTATTATATTTTTGAATATGCTGAAGAGCACCAACTATATGCTACAAATGAATTGCCCAACTCCTTCGAAACAGATACGATTAGGGTAAAAAGACAGCTTACTTTTGACCAGGTCAATCGTATATTAAAAACAGATAATGAATTATTAGAATTCCTCAATCCTCAGTATAAATTAAAAATTATTCCATTTGAGGAAAAGGAAAACCACACCTTGAGGTTGCCGCGTTATTTGGCAGGTACTTTCGTGGCAAATGAAGACCTGATCTATACCTATGCCGAAGCCGATGACGCAAAACGAGAAAAACCATTACCTGCCAATCTTACTACACCGGACAGGATAAGGTATAAAGTTAGAAGTGGTGATTATTTGGGTAAAATTAGTAGTCGCTACGGTGTACCCGTAAGCAGTATCAAAAGGTGGAACGGACTTAAAAGCAATAATTTAAGGGTAGGTCAATACTTAACCATTTATCCTAAAAACGGATCAGTAACCACCACAGTTACCCCCAAAAGTACAAGTAGCACCGCAGCCACAGCGGCAGTAAAGGAGGAAACGAATAAAAAATATACTACGTATACAGTAAAAAATGGAGATTCACTTTGGTTGATTTCTCAAAAGTTTCCAAATGTTACCGTTAAGCAATTGAAAGAATGGAACAATTTTTGGAGTGATAAGAATTTAAAACCGGGAACTAAGCTCAAAATTTACTAATTTCCCGGTCATTTAAGCTAATTTATCTATCATGTCCAAAATCTTCGCACTAGTTCTGGTGACATTGCTGTTGCTTTCGTGTAATTCAAAAAATGAGAAATTAACGCTAATAGACTCGAGCGGAAGAATCAATAATCTGTTGGTTGTGATGAATGACCAGGATTGGGAGGGCAGACTGGGAGATAGTGTTAGAGCCATACTTTCAAAGCCTTTAGTTGGATTACCCCAGGAAGAAGCTCAGTTTAGCGTAAATCAGGTTGATCCTGCCGCTTTTTCAAATCTTTTTAAAAGAACCCGAAACGTACTTTATATAGATTACGCAGATACGGAAAACTATTATAAAACTACAGATGCGTATGCTTCACCTCAAACTATTCTGACCATTTTAGGAACTGACTTCGACAATCTTTCCGAAAAGGTCAGCGCACATAAACACGAAATAATTTCAGTATTTAAAAAGCAAGATCTTGCACTTTATCAGAGTAAGATCACAAAAGATCATTGGAATCCGAAGAATAGTAAAACCATGGCAGATGATGGATTTACACTTAAAATACCCACTACCTATAATGTTGTTGAAGATGAGAATGGGCTGCTTTGGTACCGTTATTCATTTGCCAAAGGCATGTTGAATTTATTGGCCTACAGTTTTCCAATAAAGAACAAAAGTGAATTTAATCCTTTAAATATCATTAAAAAAAGAGATTCCGTTGGTAAGGCAAGTATACCGGGTCAGTTTGAAAATACGTATATGAAAACTGAGCCTCTGTATAATCCTTTGGCCACTAAAATGAAACTAAACAACAAAGAGGCATACGAGATTCGAGGTTTGTGGATCGTTGAAAATGATTTTATGGGAGGACCTTTTATCAATTATGCCATTTTAGACGAAGCCAAAAGTAGGGTTGTCGTGGTTGAAGGTTTTAGCTATTCACCTGCTACCAAAAAAAGAGATTTTGTGTTCGAGATGGAGGCCATCTTAAAAACAATAGAAATTGAATAAGTTTATTCTGCCTCCGGTATTTCTATCTCTAAATTATCGGTAGTATAAGTCATCATTTCTCCGTTTTTATCATAGATCAAAAATGCCTTTAAATCCTGTCTTTTTGTTAAAAAGGTTTTTGCTCTTTCAAAACCCATGGCCATGAATGCGGTAGCATAGGCATCAACATCTGCACAATCCAGCGATGAAATTACGGAAGCGCTGAGCAAATTACTCTTACTTGGAAAACCTGTTTTTGTATCAATCGTATGGGCATATCGATCACCGGTAACACTGTCAATTTTAAATTTTCGGTAATTACCCGAAGTCGCAATAGATTCATTGTTTAACATCACAAATCCCTGGTAAGATCGCGAACCGTCAAAATGAGGTTTTTCTATGGCTATTTTCCACGGTAAACCCTTATCATTGATACCTCTGGTTCTCACTTCTCCTCCAATTTCCACCAAATAATTTTTTACATTTTTCGACTCTAAAAATCGACCCAAAATATCAACCGTGTATCCTTTTGCAATGGCATTAAAATCGAGATAAAAAGGGATATTCTTTGCTCTTATCTGATGGTCTTGAATGCTAATTTTATCAAAACCTACCCCTTGTAAAAGTGATCCTATTTTAGCAGAATCTAAGTCCTCCACGGCCTGCTCCGGTCCGAAACCCCAGGCATTAACCAGGATCCCTATGGTTGGATCAAAAAACCCCTCTGTTTCTCGGTAGATCTTTTCTGATTTTATAAAAACCTCCTCAAAATAATGATCTGTTTGAACCGCAGTATCTCCTCTGTTGATTGCCGAGATATCGGAGTTAGGGATATAAGTTGACAAAGATTGATTGATGGAATGGAATAAACTGTCTATCTCCAATTCAAAATTTCTATTCTCCTTATCCTCATAGATGGCAGAAAAAGATGTCCCTAAGGCGTTGCCACTAAGTCTTTGATAGGTTTTTTCATTCGATTTACAAGAAATCAATAAAATCAATAAAAAAAAAGGAAAATAATTCTTCATTCTATGAGATATTAGTAAATAATTAACGTAACTTTTTAAGGCATCACGTATATTTGTACTATCACTTTCAAAACAGTTGAAAGTACAAAAATATTAATATCTTCGTGTTAAAATTAAATTATTCTCGATCATGAAAAAAATATTGTTTTTGCCCGTTTTAGTGGCACTTTTACTAACCTCCTGTGTTTCTCAAAAGAAATATGCCGACTTAGAGACATCGTACCAGGCAACAAAGCAAGAGCTTGTTGATGCGAAGGCTGATTTACAATCCTGTTTGATTGAAAAAACGCATTTGCAAGACTTAAATGCATCGCTTAAAATTGACAAAGAGCAACAATTAAAACAAGTAGAAAACTTAACGGTACTTACGCAATCATCTTCAGAAAACATCAAAGAAATTATCTCTCAGTTGAGTGAGAAAGACAAATATATCAATGGCATCAGAGCTGCCATGTCTAAGAAAGATTCGATTAATTTGGCCGTAGCTTTCCAATTGAAAAAAGAATTAGCAGCTGGTATTCAAGATGAGGATATTCAAATTGATGTAGAAAAAACGGTCGTTTATATTTCTATTGCTGATAAAATGTTGTTCAAAACAGGTAGCTCTGTAGTTTCTGACAAAGCTAAAATGGTTTTGGGTAAAGTGGCAACTGTCATATCATCCAGACCCAATATGGAAGTGCAAGTGGAAGGTTACACAGATAATGTGCCAATTTCTACAAATTGTGTGAAAGACAACTGGGATTTGAGTGTTGATAGAGCAACTTCTGTGGTTAGGGTACTGCAGGATGACTATAACATCGATCCAGCGAGATTAATTGCTGCCGGTAGATCTGAATACGTTCCTCTAGAGAGTAATGCCACCCCGGAGGGAAGAGCTACAAACAGAAGAACAAGGATCGTTATTTTGCCAAAACTTGACGAATTCTTTGAAATCTTGGAACAAAAACCGGAATAAAACATTTAGTTTTAATGAAATAAAAGCGATCCTAGGGTCGCTTTTTTTATGTATTTAAATCACTTAAAGACTTGTACAGCTTATTTAAATAAATAGGATTTGTCATGACACCCAAATTGTTTGTCCCTTCCAGCAAGATCAATTCAGTTTCGGGTCTTGAAGCAACTAATTCAAAAGTTGAAGTATGAGGGATGACCTTATCTGCAGTCCCGTGAAAAATCAAAACTTTGCCTTTTAGTTGATCAAAGTGAATACTTGAATTCATTTTATATTTTAAAATCAGGTCAACAGGTAAGAACGGATAATGGTTCTTTGCTGAAATACGCAACGAATACATTGGGGATTCGAGTATAACCAGAGCGGGATGATTGTTGGCGGCCATTTCAATGGTAAAAAATGCACCCAATCCTTTACCGTACAATACGATATTCGATTCCGAAAAATGTTCTTGTGCCAAGTCATACCACAGCTGCATATCAGCGATCATACCACTTTCGTTAAACTTACCGCCACTTTTCCCAAAACCCCTGTAATCCATCAGTAAAACGTCAAAGCCGGCATTGTAAAACAAACCCATTGATTGCCCCCAAATTTGCACATTGCCCGTACGATTATGCATATAAATCACAATTCCTCTGGCTTGGTCATTTTTAAAATGAATGCCATTTAATGCAATGCCTTCTTCCGAAGTCAGCTCGATCTCTTCAAACGGGTGGTCAAACTCAAATTCATAGGAAGATTCCAATTTTACAGCATGAAAAATAAAATGGTCTTGTGTGAGATACAAGATAAAAGAAATAAGAAAAATGACAAGAACCGCGATTCCCAGCGCATAGACCCACATCATAACACAATCATTAGCATACAAAGGTAGGGTAAACGGGCGTACAGGTTATAATTTTAACAAATTTTGGGATTCTTCTAAAATAAAAAAAGGCAGTCTTTCGACTGCCTCCATTTTTTCTGATATCGTGCGATTTAACCTCCGAAATCGTCAAATCGGATGTTTTCATCTGGAATACCAAAATCCTCACCCATTTTCTGTACGGCTTTATTCATCATTGGAGGTCCACAGAAATACAATTCAATATCTTCCGGGGCATCGTGTTTAGACAAATACTGATCAATTACGGCTTGGTGAACAAAACCTAAGAAACCGTCTCCCTCTTTGTCATTGATATCCTTCTTCACTTTCCAGTTATCCTCTTCCAGAGGCTCTGAAAGTACAACAAAGAATTTAAAGTTAGGGAAATCTTTTTCGAGCTCTCTAAAATGCTCTAAATAAAACAATTCTCTTTTTGATCTACCACCGTACCAAAAGGTTACTTTCCTGTTGGTTTTTAACGTTTTAAATAAATGGTATAAATGAGATCTCATTGGAGCCATACCTGCACCACCACCTACATATAACATTTCTGCATCCGATTCATTGATGAAGAATTCTCCATAAGGACCCGACACGGTTACTTTATCGCCCGGTTTTCTGCTAAAAATATAACTAGAGGCCACACCGGGATTTACACTCATCCAACCATTTTTGGCTCTGTCCCATGGCGGAGTTGCAATACGAACATTGAGCATGATATTTCGCCCTTCAGCAGGGTAAGAAGCCATCGAATAAGCTCTTTCCACCAATTCGCCATTTTTCATGACAAGAGGCCATAAATCAAATTTATCCCACTCCAATTTAAACTTATCGGGTTCCCCGGGATGTTCCGCAGGGTGCGCTTGAATATCTATATCGCGATAGGGAACCTCTGTTTTAGGAATTTCGATTTGAATATAACCACCCGCCTCATAATCCATATCATCAGGAAGTTGTACAACAAATTCTTTGATAAATGAGGCCACATTGTAATTAGATACAACCGTAGCTTCATATTTTTTAATCCCGAATACCTCCTCCGGAACAGTGATCGACATATTTTCTTTCACTTTTACCTGACAAGCCAAGCGGTTTCCGGCGGCTAATTCTTTTCGGGTGAAGTGAGGTACCTCTGTTGGCAAAGGCTCACCTCCTCCTGATTCTACCTGACATTTACATTGAATACAGGTTCCTCCTCCACCACAAGCGGATGGTAAAAATACCTTTTCATTCCCAAGGGTAGAAAGCAAGGAAGATCCTGTGGGTACTTCGATTTCCTTTTCACCGTTGATAAGAATTTTTACTTTTCCAGAAGGTAATAACTTTGCTTTGGCAACCAATAATATGGTTACTAATATAAGTACTAACAATAAAGAAAATACTATACTTGCTACAATTGGATTCATTCTCTATAATTTCTTTTGACTATAATTTGATACCAGAAAAACTCATAAAGGCAATGGCCATTAATCCGGTAATGATAAATGTAATTCCTAAACCTTTTAAGGGTTGTGGAACATTGGAGTAAGCAATTTTCTCTCTGATCGATGCTATCGCTACAATCGCTAAAAACCATCCCACACCCGAACCTAAACCGTAAACAGCCGATTCTGTTATGGTTGAAAAGTTTTTTTGCTGCATAAATAAAGCTCCCCCTAATATGGCACAGTTCACAGCGATCAAGGGAAGAAAAATCCCCAAAGCACTGTAAAGAGCCGGTGCAAATCTTTCAACGATCATTTCTACCAACTGCACCATGGAAGCAATTACAGCAATAAAAAGAATAAAACTCAAGAAACTGAGGTCAATATCCGCATATTCAGGACCTAACCATGTTAAAGCGCCTTCTCTCAAAATGTATTTATCCAATAAATAATTCACAGGCACCGTGATCGCCAATACAAAAATTACGGCAGCACCAAGTCCAACAGCGGTTTTAACAGTTTTAGAAACTGCAAGGTAAGAACACATTCCTAAAAAATAGGCAAAGATCATGTTCTCGATAAATATACTTCTTACAAATAAACTTCCTAATTCTTCCATTTTATATTGAATTATATTCCAACCTGGAATTAATTATTTTCTTCTATTAATTTTCTGTTTCTCGATCTTTGGAACCAGATAATAATTCCTACTGTAATCAAAGCCATTGGTGATAACAACATAAAACCATTGTTTTCGTATCCAAATTGATATAAACCGGTCGATTCTGCAATTGTTTTTCCTTTATGCCCTAGGATCTCATAGCCTAATAATTTTCCTGAGCCCAACAATTCACGGAAAAAAGCGACAATAATCAAAATTAAACCATAACCTGCGGCGTTACCAATTCCGTCTAAGAACGATTTCCATGGACCATTAGCTAAAGCAAAAGCTTCCAAACGTCCCATGATGATACAGTTGGTAATGATCAATCCAACGAACACCGATAATTCTTTACTCACATCATAAGCATAAGCTTTAAGAAATTGATCAACCAAAATAACCAGTGATGCCACGATCAATAATTGGACGATAATTCTGATCCTGCTTGGGATCAAATTTCTAATCAGAGATACAATAACGTTACTGAATATCAATACAAACATCACAGCCAATGACATGACGATTGCGGGCTTTAATTGAACCGTAATGGCCAATGCGGAACAAATACCTAATACCTGAACCGTAATTGGGTTATCATCGTTCAACGGATCTGTTATAAGCGCTCTATTCTTCTTAGAGAACAAGGGTTCTTTATCTTCAGCCATAATTAATTATTTTTTAAATAAGGTAAATAATTCTCCATTCTTTCTGCGATCATATTCGACACACCATCAGAGGTGATCGTTCCTCCGGAAATAGCATCAACACCATGTTGATCTCCAGCCGGAGCTCCGCCTTTAATAGCTCTTACAGAAACAAAATTCCCATTGTCGTCGAACAATGTTTTGCCTTTGAATTGATCTTCAAACCAAGACTGATTGATCTCTGCACCTAAACCCGGTGTTTCACCCTTATGGTCAAACGAGGCGCCAACAATCGTGTTTTTATCCTCGTCTAAAGCGATATACCCCCATACAGCATCCCATAATCCGGCTCCGTACAGCGGAACAACATAAAAGTTCTTACCTTCCTTTTCAGCGATATACAATGGAAAATGTTGCTCACTTTTATCCTTTTTCAATTCTTTATTCAACTCCAATTTAAAGGCATCAACTCCTTCATCAACGGTACCGTCAGGATTTAAAGAAAGTTGTTGTTTTACATATTTACCATAAGCATCACTTGCTTCATCTCGGGTTACATCGATCCCTACAGTAGACAAAATGTTCTGCATTTTTTCGTTCTTTACATTCTCGGCTTGCAGCGGTTTTAACGAGGTAGCGGCATAAGCCAATCCGGCTGCTACAAGAACCACCATGATAATGGCGAAAATGAAGGTATAGGCATTGCTATTCTTATCCATATGCTTAAGCGTTAACTTTAACTAAACGTTTTTTTCTTCTCTTGATATTGCTTTGAACAACATAATGATCGATGGTTGGGGCAAAAACATTCATCAATAAGATGGCCATCATCATTCCTTCAGGTAAAGTTGGATTGACCACCCTGATCAATATGGCAAAGATACCGATCAAAAATCCGTAAATCCATTTTCCTCTTGCTGTCTGCGCTGCCGTAACCGGATCTGTAGCCATAAACACAAGTCCGAAGGCAAAACCACCAACGATTAAATGTTTCCACCAAGGGAAGTTGATCAACTCATTGGTTGAACTTCCAATCGCATTAAAGATCAGTCCCATAACTGCACCACCTATCAAAGTAGACAACATAATTCTCCAGCTTCCTATTCCGGTAAAGAGCAAAATAGCAGCACCAATCAAGATCATCAGCACCGAAGTTTCTCCTACAGATCCCGGAATAAAGCCCATAAACATATCATAAACACTAAAAGAAGGTTGTCCGTTAGCAGCCAAAGTTCCTAAAATAGTCTCTCCTGAAACTCCATCTGCAACAGAATCTGCTACCCATACAGTATTACCCGACATGTATGGCGCATATGAAAACAGCGCAAAAGCCCTTGCGACTAAGGCAGGGTTCAATATGTTCATACCGGTACCACCAAAAGCTTCCTTCCCAATAACGACGGCAAAAACAACAGATATGGCCAACATCCACAATGGAAAATCGATAGGCATGATCAGAGGTATCAGCAATCCTGTGACCAAGTATCCCTCATTTACCTCATGCCCTCTAAAAATAGCATAGGCAAATTCAATCCCTAATCCAACCGCATATGAAACCACAATCATAGGAACAAATCTAACTGCTCCAAACATAAAGTAGTCCCAAAAACTTTGTCCTGCACCCATGTTTTGATAACCGATGTTCCAC